>CAKZMS010000063.1 GCA_937128785.1 uncultured Opitutaceae bacterium
GCGCTGCTCGACGTCAAGGACCCCGCTTGCGCCAACCCACCCTCCAGGCGCAAGGCGATCGACAAGCAACTCAAACGGCGACGGCTCAAGCCCCCGACTGAGCTGGTGGGTTACGTGCGCTTGATCTGTGACTCGCTCGGCCAGGGTCACGCCGACGTGATCGACGGGCTGAGCCAACTGTCCGGCCGCACCTTCAAGCGGATCATCATGGTGGGCGGCGGCTCCCGTAACGCTCTCCTCTGCCAGGCCACCGCCGATGCCTCTGGGTTGCCGGTAGTGTCCTGCGAGCTCGAAGGCTCCGCCGTGGGCAATATCGCGAATCAATTGATCGCCCTCAATGCCGTCAAAAACCTGGCCGAGTTCCGCGGCCACCTCGCCAAGCAGCTCAAAACCAAAATCTACCGCGCGCGCTAAGCGCGCGAAGTAACAAGTAACAAACGCGGAAGCGAAGTAACAAATTCCAAGAATCAAGTAGCAAGAGGAGCAGCACTCTGCCCCTCCGAAATCCCAAATCGTAATTCGTAAATCCGAAATCCCAACATGCCTTCTGCCCAAAAAATCACCGCCGCCTACAAACTCGCCCAAGAATCCTATGCCGCTGTCGGCGTGGACACCGAACGGGCCATCAAACGTGCCTCGGCCTTACCCATCTCGCTGCATTGCTGGCAGACCGACGATGTAGCGGGACTGGAGACACCCCGCGAGGGACTCGACGGAGGAGGCATCATGGCCACGGGCGGCTATCCGGGACGCGCCCGCAGTGGAGACGAAATGCGCTCCGACATCAGCAAGGTGCTTTCACTCCTGCCCGGCAAACAGCGCTTTAACCTTCACGCCTCTTACGCCGAGACCGACGGGAAAGCAGTCGACCGTGATGCGCTGAAGCCCGAACACTTTTCCCATTGGGTGGCGTGGGCTCGCCGCGAACGCATCGGGCTCGATTTCAACCCCACCTACTTCGCCCATCCGTTGGCGAATGAGGGCTTCACCCTGTCGCACGCCGACAAGTCTGTCCGCGAGTTCTGGATCGAGCACGGCAAAGTCAGCCGGCGTATCGCCCAACACTTCGCCGAGAAACTGCGGACACCCTGCGTCAACAACCACTGGGTGCCCGATGGGGCCAAAGATGTTCCCGCCGATCGCTTCGGTCCGCGGCACCGCCTCGCTGAATCCTACGACGCGATTTTCGCCGATAAAAAAGTCGATACCGCAAAGTGCATCGATGCCGTGGAGGGCAAACTCTTCGGTCTCGGCAGTGAGGAGTATGTCGTCGGCTCGCAGGAGTTTTACTCCAACTACGCGCTGAGCCGGCAGAAAATGCTCTGCCTTGATCTCGGCCATTACCACCCGACCGAATCCGTCGCGGACAAGGTATCGGCGCATCTGGAATTCCATCCCAAGCTCCTCGTGCACACCAGCCGGCCGGTGCGTTGGGACAGCGACCACGTGGTCATCCTCGATGACGCGGTGCGCAACTTCTTCCTTGAGATCGCCCGCGGCAACGCCTGGAACCGGATCAATATCGCGCTCGATTTCTTCGACGCTTCGATCAATCGCATCGCCGCCTACGTCATCGGCACTCGGGCCACCCGCCAAGCCATGCTCTGCGGCCTGCTCGAACCCTCCGCCCAACTGAAGACCGCCGAAAAGGAAGGCCGGGGCCACGAACGCCTCGCTCTCATGGAATACGGTCGGGCCCTCCCGTGGGGTGCCGTCTGGGACGAACTCTGCCGCCGCAACGACGTGCCCGCCGGCGCCGACTGGCTCAAGGACGTCGCTCGTTACGAAAAGACCGTTCTGGCCAAACGCGACTAACCGAGCGATCAGCGCTTCTTTTTCCGCGATGCCTTTGCCTTTGGATTAAACGCCAACGCTTCGTCGAGCCACCAGCCCAAATCCACTGCCGTCGCCATGCCCTCCTCGAAAACCCAGACAAATCCCTTCATCGGCCGGCCGGTAAAGTCCATCGGTTCGGCGCCCGTTTTGTCCAATGCCGCGGCGTAGTCGGCCGGATCCAGTCGCACCATCAACCGATCCTCGCTGACGCCAACGCACATTTTTTCATCCACCATCAAGCATAACCCGCCCATCATCTTTTTCTCCTCCCACGCCACCTCTTTAATCCGGAAATGACGCCGCACGCGATCGACCAACTCTTCATCGTAAGCCATGTTCGCAGCGTGACCCCTGAGGAATAACGCCGGCAAACCCTCATTGCGCCCCGGCCGGCGAAACCCACCACTTTTAAAATCATGAACTCCACCGATTCCGACGTAGTGCTCATTGGTAGCGGCATCATGTCCGCCACCTTGGGTGTCCTGCTCAAACGACTTAACCCGAAACTCCGGATCACCTTGTATGAAGTGGCGGACGAAATTTCAGGTGAGGCCTCCGATGGCTGGCACAATGCCGGCACCGGCCACGCCGGCATCTGTGAGCTCAGCTACACCCCCTATCCCGAGCCGGATGGATCGGTGAACGTCACGAAGGCGATTGATATCTTCCAGGAGTTCGAAGCATCGCTCCAATTCTGGGCCCAGTGTGTGGCGGATGGGGTGCTGCAGGATACCACCAACTTCATCAACCCGGTGCCCCATGTGAGTTTTGTGCGCACCGACGAACAGGTGCCCTACCTGAAGGCCCGCTACGACGGCATGTCGGCGCATCATTTTTTCGCGCCGATGGAGTTCACGACCGATCGAGCCAAGATTACCGAATGGGCCCCGCTCCTCACGGAGGGCCGCGCCCAGGAAGCCATCGCCGCCACCAAAATGAACGGCGGCAGCGACGTGAACTTCGGCGAAATCGCCCGCGGGCTCTGCGCGTGGTTGAACGAACAGGAGGAATGCAAGGTGCTGCCCGGTCACCGCGTGACAGACCTGAGCCGCCGCTCCGACGGCAAGACTTGGAGCGTCACGGCCGAACGAAGCTTTGATGGGCAGGCCTTCACGAGTTCGACCAACTTCATCTTTGTCGGCGCCGGCGGCGGCAGCATCCTGCTGCTACAAAACGCCGGCCTGCCGGAGGCATGGGGTCTGGGCGGATTCCCCATCGGCGGCGAGTGGTTGGTCTGCGACAATCCCGAGGTCGTGTCCCGTCACGAAGCCAAGGTTTACGGCCAGTCCCCGGGATCGGCGCCCACCATGGCGGTGCCCCATCTCGACACCCGGATCATCAACGGTCGCAAAAGTCTCCTGTTCGGCCCCTACGCATCGTGGACCACAAAATATCTCCACCGCCACGGTCGCTACACGGATCTACTGCGTTCGATCAAACCGCACAACCTAGCCACCCTGCTTAAAATCGGGGCGACCAACCTGGACTTGATCGGCTATCTCGTGCAGCAGGGCACGCAGACGATGGAAGACCGGGTCAATGCGTTGCGCGAGTTCTACCCCGCTGCCAAATCAACCGACTGGCGGCTGATCGAGGCTGGAATCCGGGTGCAGGCCATCAAGAAAACCGACGGTGAAGCGGGCATCGTGCACTACGGCACAGAGGTGCTGACGAGTGAAGATCGCAGCGTTTCGGCCTTGCTGGGGGCATCCCCCGGGGCGTCGACCTCGGTGCACATCGTGACCGAGGTCATCCGCAAGAGTTTCCCCGAGCTGTTGGCGGGCGACGAAGGGGTGGCCCGGATGCGGCAGTTCATCCCGACCTTCGACATGGATCTGAAGGCAGACGGAGCCGGCGCGAAATTCCGAGAGCTCGCCAAACCCGCGCGCGAGCAGCTCGGTCTCGCATTGGACTAGCGGACTCCGTCGACAATTCCCACAAAAGCGGTTGCGCCAGAGACACCGCTTCAGAAGCTCCGATCATGGTTTATGACCGGGGACAATCGGGACGATGGATGGCGGCGATCTGGGCGAGCGCGATCGTTCTGACGGTTTCGGCGGAGCCCGAGTCAATCCAACCCGAAAAGTCGCCTTTGCTCGATCGCTTCGAGGCCACCATCGCGAACACCGTCAACGGCTCGGCCCACTGGGTGGACGGTTTCTTCGGGGACTCCCGGGAAAAGAACAATTCCAAAGCAGCCTTTGGCCGCCTCAGTTTCCTCCCCTACTTTTACGAGTATAATGGCCTCGACGCGGAGACGCGGTTTCGCGCCTACATCCCGCTGGACAATATCAACGAACGATTCAGCGCGATCATTGGCCGGGGCGACGAAGACGAACTCATCGCCAGCGACTACGGTTTTGAAAGCCTGGTGCCCCGCAATACCGAGGACGATGCCTGGCTGGCCGGTTTCGGCTACAAGCCGCCCTGGGGCGGCAGTGATCGATTCTCCCTCGGTGCCGGTGTGAAATTCGATTGGCCACCCGATCCCTATGTCCGGGTGTCATACCGGCTGGTCCACAATTTCAGTGAGCAAAGCCTCCTCCGCTTTCGCCAATCTGTGTATTGGCAGAACACGGAGGACCTCGGTGGCATCACCAGTGTCGATGTGGAGCGCCGGGTCACCCCGAACAATCTTCTGCGGTGGTCAAATTGGTTCAAAATGTCGGGCAAGACCGAGCAGGTGCGCTACGACACGCGAATCGCGCTCTATCGCAATTTGCAGAATGATCGGGGCATCGTGTTCGCCGTGGGAATGCGCGGCGACTCCGGCGAGGAAGTGCCGGTGCGCGACTACGGCATCTACGCCGTCTATCGCCAGCAGATGTGGCGGGAATGGTTCTACGGTCAGGTGCTGGCCGGAGTGGCCGGTTACCGGGAAGACGACTGGGACGAACGCCGACTGGCCCTCATTTTCGGACTCGGTTTCGAGATCTTTTTTTCCGCCGACAAGGACTACACGGATAGCCTGCAGGCCCACATGCCGTGGACCCTGGGCGGACGCCGCTAAGAATTCTAAGAAAAGCGGGTCAGTTCCGTTGTTACTTCCATGCCGATCCGAAACTTCGTCTCCACCTTTGTGGTTATCACTGCTGTCACCGGTTTACTCGGCTGTGAAAGTCCAGCCCTTGCCGAAAAGGACCAAGGCGTGATCCAAGGAACCGTAACTTATCGCGAACGCATACTGCTGCCGCCGGGGGCAATCATCACGGTCGGGCTGGAAGATGTTTCACTGATGGACGTTCCCGCCACGTTGATTGCGGAGACCTCGTGGGTCGCGGAGGGCGGACCGCCCTATGCCTTCAGCCTGCCTTATCCGACCGCAGACATCAGCGACGGCCGGCGTTATGGCCTGCGGGTGCGGATCGAGCACGAGGGTAAACTCTGGTTCATCAACGACACCCATATTGATCCATTCAGCGAATCCGCGGGAGAGTCCCTCGACATCGTGCTGAAACGAGTGGGCCACCCAGCTCAGCAGAACCGCGATCCGAGCCAAATGCCCGACGCACCCCTCACTGGCACTTATTGGAAGGCGGTTCTGATCAATGAAACCTCGACTTTCGTGCCCGCAGGACAGCGTGAGATTCATATGGTGCTGCAAGGCGACGGGCTCGCACGGGGCCACTCCGGCTGCAATACGTTCCGAGGCCCTTTCACCAGCGAAGACAACGCGATCAGCTTCGGTGGGCTCGCCTCCACGCGGATGGCTTGTGCGGAGGGCATGGAGCAGGAACAGCGTTTTCTTCAGGCACTGACGGCCTCGACCGGGTTCCGCATCCAAGGAGACACCCTCACCCTGATGAATGACGAAGGTGACGAGCGGCTATATTTCGAGGCAGTCTATCTCCGTTGAGATCGTGTCGGAGACGGCATTGCCCAATTAATCACCGCTCAAGTAATCCCGGATGTCGGGCAATACCTTCTTACGACCGCCGCCGGGATGACGGGCGAGGTATTCATCCTCTTCGGCATCTGATTCCTCTTCATCCCCCGTCGCATCCTCATCCTCGTCCATGATGATGGTATCCGGATCCGTGACATAGGATTTCCAATCCTCGTCCTCGTCGGTATCGAACCAGTGCGAAAGTCGCCGGGTCAATCGATCGAGCACCAGGGCGGGATTCTTAACCCGCCCCTTCTTCACCACCTCCACCAGACACGGCAGGAACAGCTTGGCGAAACGGGCCTGATAATCCGACGTCCACTTGTTCTCCAGGCCTTCGCGGCGATTGAGCAGTACAATATCCGAGAAATGGATACAGGCATCATACCAGTGCATCGTGGGCGGGTGCTCCTTCAATAAGCGGCAATGCACCACACAAATCACCCGGGCAACCTCAACCCCGACACGGTGCGCCCACGGCTTGAAGGCCTCGATAAGGTCGACCGGATCCGAGCGACCATCGGCAAGGAAAAAGCCCGCCGTCGCCTCCGCCGGCCAATCAGCCTGCAGGGTATCGTCGTCGCCCCAGGTCCAGGAAACCTCGGACTCGGTTGCCTCATCCGCGGAACCGAAAATCACCGAATTGACGGACGCGTCCAGACCACCCGCGATCAAGTCCTTGACGATCTCCCGGCGACCGGAATCGACCGCCCCGAGCACCAAATAAACCAGCGGTTTGGTCTCGCTCATCGGCCAAACGTGGTGGTCTGAGCATGGTGCCGCATCGCATGGTCGACCAGCACGAGTGCGGCCATCGCTTCGACGATGGGAACAGCCCGGGGCACCACGCAGGGATCGTGACGGCCACGGCCCATTAGCTCGGTTTCGTCCCCGGCCGTGTCGACCGTGGCTTGCGGCTGCAAAATCGTGGCCGTCGGTTTGAAAGCCACGCGAAAAGTCAACTCCTCGCCATTGGATATACCGCCCTGGACTCCCCCCGAGCGATTGGACTGGGTGCGCACCGCGCCGGCCCGGTTTTCAAACAGATCATTGTGTTCACTGCCCTTCTGCAAGGTCCCGGCAAATCCACTGCCGACCTCGAACCCTTTCGTGGCCGGCAACGACAGCATTGCCTTGGCGAGATCCGCTTCCAGTCGATCAAACACCGGTTCACCCAGCCCCACCGGCAGTCCCTGCACGCGGCACTCGATGACTCCGCCCACGGAGTCTCCCGCCGAACGCACTTCTTTGATGCACGCGATCATGGCTTCAGCCGTGGCGGCATGGGGGCAACGGATGGGGGTCGCCTCAATCGCTTCAAGGGAGGGGAAATCATTCACCGCCCCATCGGGAATCGCGATGTCATGCACCCGCGAGATGAAGGCCCGCAATTCGATTT
>CAKZMS010000064.1 GCA_937128785.1 uncultured Opitutaceae bacterium
CCGTGCTCGCCTTCGTCGCCGGCAGTCGCTGGATGTCGGTTCAAGACGATGACGAGGCCCTTGCCCTTCTCGAATATGCCCTCGATCAAGGCGTGTATTATTGGGACACCGCCGCGAGTTATGGGAATCGCCGCATTTCCAGTGAGGAACGCATCGGCAAACTCCTGCCCGGTCGCCGGAAGGAAGTATTCCTCGTCACGAAGACCACGGAACGAGACGCCGACGCGGCGAAGGCTGAAATCGAGCAAAGCCTCGATCGATTGAAAACCGACTACATCGATCTCTTCCATGTCCACAGCATCGAATCAGTGAAAGATGCCGAGACGCTGGGAGATCGGGGGAAAGTTCTCGAAGTCCTGCACGACTACCGCGACCAAGGTATCATCAAGCACATCGGGTTCACGGGCCACACGACTCCCGAAGGCATGCGTCGCGCCGCGGAACTCTACGATTTCGAAGCGATGATGATCGCCCTCAATCACCACGGCAGGTCGAGCGGCAAAGACTTTGAGGGTGTCGCGACTCCCGCCGCTCAAAAAGGACTCGGCATCGTCGCCATGAAGGTCATCCGTCCGCGCGAAAGTGTGCCGGATCTGGATCCCGCCGATCTCGTCAAATATTCGCTGACCCTGCCCCACTTCGCCACGGCCAACATCGGAACAGACAGCATGGAGGTGCTGGATATGAATCTCGACCTTGCGCGCAGTTTTGAGCCACTTTCCGATTCCAAGATGGATGAGCTGACCGTGAAGATGGAGCCATTCTTCCGCGGTGAACGTGTGGCCTGGATGCAACCGGGATATGTGGACGGACCGGTAGCCTAGTCGACGCAGTCGAAGACTAGGCCAATAGGTCTTTGAGCGCAGCTTCGTCGATCACCTCGACGCCGAGTTTTTCGGCCTTGGCCAGCTTTGAGCCCGCGGATTCTCCGGCGACGACGTAAGTCGTTTTCTTGCTGACGCTCCCGCTCACTTTTCCGCCCGCCGCTTCGATCATCTCGGCGGCTTCGTTACGGGTCAGGGAAGGCAAGGTGCCGGTAAGCACGAAGGTCTGGCCGGCAAATTGGGTGCCTTCTCCGTCAGCGTTCGGAGCCTCAGGATTCACTCCCACCGCCAACAGGTCGTCGATCATCTGGGCGTTATGCCCCTCGGCGAAAAATCCGGTGATCGCTTCACCCATCGTCGCGCCAATCCCGCTGATGACCGATTCCTTGTCTTTGACGTAATTCTCCATCGTGGCATCGGCCAACGCCCGCAAGCTGCCAAACACCCGGGCAAGATCCTTGGAAGACGCGGCACCGACATGAGGGATGCCCAGGCCGTGAATAAAGCGCCAAAGCTCGGACGTCTTGCTGGCCTCGATGGCGGCGAGCAGGTTGTCGGTGGATTTGCCCACGTTCTTGCCCAGCGAGAGTAAATTGTCCCGTTTGAGATAGTAGAGATCCGGGATGCGTTTCACCCAGTCCTTGTCGACCAGTTGATTCACCATCGCTTCACCCAGTCCCTCGATGTCGAGGCAGGCACGAGACGCGAAGTGAATGACCCGACGGCGCACCTGCACAGGGCATTCACTATTGGGACAACGCACAGCAACTTCGCCTTCCAGCTGGATGGCATCGGTGCCGCATACCGGGCAGGCAGTCGGATATTCGAAGGGGACGCACTCCGGCTTCCGTTTCTCGAGATTAACTTGCACGACCGCGGGGATGATTTCGCCGGCCTTCTCCACCAAAACTGTGTCGCCCACCCGGATATCTTTGCGAGCGATCTCATCACGATTGTGCAGCGTGGCTCTCGAAACCGTCGTGCCGGCCAGTTGCACCGGCTCCAACTCCGCCACTGGAGTAAGCGCCCCAGTGCGACCTACTTGAATGGTGATATTTTTGAGCAACGTCTCGGCTCGTTCCGCCTCGAATTTGTAGGCCATGGCCCATCGTGGTGCCTTGCTCGTGGCCCCGACCGTGCGTTGCAAACCGATGCTGTCCAGTTTCACCACGGCTCCATCGGTCGGATAAGCCAGGTCATGGCGCAGTTCGTCAAGTTCGGCGATCGCCGCCAACACGTCATCGCCCGATTCCGCTGCCCAATGGTTTTTCACCGTCGGCAGCCCCCAGGCCTTCACCCAGGCAAAGAACTGTTGCTGCGTTTGGGGCAATGCTTCGACCGGTTCCGTGTATCCCCGGCCATAAAGAACGATCTCCAGCTTGCGCTGAGCGACGATCGAAGCGTCCAATTGCTTCACGGTGCCCGCCGCCAAATTTCGCGGATTCTTATACAGCTCCAGCCCCTGTCCCTCGCGCTCGGCGTTGATGCGTTGGAATTCCTCGTTGGTCATGAAGATCTCCCCGCGGATCTCAACGACATCGGGAATGGGCGCCTCGCCGTCTGCGTTCAATTCAAGGGGCAGGTCTCGAATCGTCCGAGCATTAGCCGTGATATCGTCGCCGTCGCTTCCGTTGCCACGCGTCACCGCCCGGACAAGTTTGCCGCGTTCATAGGTCACGCTGACCGCCAATCCATCTATCTTGGGTTCGACGAAAAAGGTGAGATCCGTGCGTTCCAGTTCCCGTTCCAATCGGGCGATAAACTCGCGCATCTCGTCGCCCGAGTAGGTGTTATCCAGACTCATCATCCGCTCGCGATGCTGATAGGACTGAAATCCTTCGCTACGGTCATCACCGACCTTCTGGGTCGGAGAATCCATCAGCGCCAGCAACGGATTTTCCGTCTCCAGATCCGCCAGCTCCTGCTTCAACTCATCGTATGCGCGATCGGAAATCTCCGGATCCGCCTGCCGGTAATAGAGCTCGTCGTGGTGCGCGATCATCTCGCGCAGCTCCGCCATGCGTTTTTCGGGTTCCGGGTTCGCCATCAGACGTTATCTGGGACGACTCCGGTCGACTTGGCAACCGATGGAGCCGCGACGGACTTCAAATTTGTCTCCATCAGGGAACGAAACCACGTCCATCTGGCATAGACCATGACTCCCACGGCGGCACCCAGGGTATCGGCCACCCAATCGGCGACCTCCACAAAACGCCCCGGCGTAAAACTCTGCCGCCATTCGTCGGCGGCGCCGTAGGCGCTGGCGATGACAAATCCCAGCCACCACCGGGAGGGCGGCTGGGTCCGGGCGATCAGAATCGCCAGCAGTCCAAAAATGCCAAAATGGGCGGCTTTATCGATCCCGATCCATCCGGGACTGGCCACGGAGCTACGCCCTGAGGCGAAAAAGACCACGGTCGCCAACATGACCGGCCAGATCCAACTACCGCGGTGGTTTGGTTGCTCGCCAGGTTTCATTAGTCGTAGTGCGTCCACATGCGCAAAACGTGGACAATTTTCTTATCCGGAAACACGTCGTAAACCAACCGATGCTGATGATTGATGCGGCGTGAGTAACATCCTTTGAGTGAACCCACCAAGGGCTCGAAACGGGGCGGAGTCTGAAACGGATCTCCTCGCAGGATTTCAATCAGAACCATCGCCTTGTCCTTGAGCTGGCTCCGCTTGAGCTTCTTGGCATCCTGCTGCGCCTGGCGCGAAAACCGGACTTTGAAACTCACCAGTCCAACTCGGTTGAAGCCGCATCCACGCCGGCTTGGCGTGCCGCTTGAATGGATTCCACCAAACCCGGCACCGCATGTAGATGCAGCGTCTCACGAATAGATCTCCAGTCTTCCTCTGAAAGCAGCACCGCATTGCCCCGCTTACCGGTAATCTGCACCGGTTCATGAGAGGCATTAGCCTCGTCGATCAGTGCATACAAGTTGCTCCGGGCTTTGGTGGCGGAAACGGTGGTCATTCCTCGAAACGTGCGCTTTTACGTGCGGGTGTCAATCAGGCAAATCCTTACCCACAGTTGGCACCTCCACCGCGATTCCTCCCCCCTTCCCTGGTCGGGCCGGGGAGATTCGAACTCCCGACCTCTTGCACCCCATGCAAGCGCGCTACCAGGCTACGCTACGGCCCGAACAAAGAAGAGTTGGTCAACAAGCCGGATCCGCCCGCCCGAAGCAAGCGGTTTTTTGGACGTCGCTGGGTGCACACCCAAAAACAACAGCTGCGCAGACGGAATTGGCCACTTCGACTATGCTCTGGCACCATGAAGAAGATTCTAGCCCCCATCGACTTCTCGCCCGCCACGGCCCACGTTTTGGAAGCCGCCACCAGCCTCGCCGCGGACCTCGACGCCGAGATCACCCTATTCCATTCCATCCAACCTCCGACCGTCACCAGCGACTACGGTCTCGCGATGGAAAACGTGCAGGAAATCGTCGCGGTATCGGAAAAAACCGCCCAACGCCAATTGGAGCACTCGCTCCGTATGCTGTCCGATCGGGGCATCAAGGCGCACTCGGAAAGTGCCGCCGGCTCAGCCGTGAATGCCATCGTCAGCAAGGCGGCGGACATGGATGCTTCCTATATCGTGATGGGCTCCCACGGCCACACTGCCCTCTACGACCTGTTGGTCGGCAGCACCACCCATGGCGTGCTCAAGGATTCACCCTGCCCGGTGGTGATCGTGCCACCGCATAAGGACTCCTAGCCCTCCGGAGAAAACCCGAAGCGGGTTCAGCCGGTCGTGCGCAGACCCGACGCCAGCGCGTTGATGGAAATCAACAACTCCGGCAGTCGGTCCTCCGCGGCTTCGCCTTCGAGGGTGCGCCATTCGCGGAGCAGGTTGATCTGATCCTGATGCAGCTTCGCCAACGCTTCCTCGCGAATATCCATGGTGAAAGCCAAACGCGGTCGCCGGTCCTGGAACGTGCCGTCGAACAAATCGATCAACATATCCCGGGTGCGGTGAAACTCAGCGATGATCACACGCATGAAGCGATCGCGCACGCCTTCGTCCTCCACCAGGTTGGCGTATCCCTTCATGATGTTCTCGTTGGCACTCATGAGAGAGCTTTCGATGTTTGTCATCACATAGCGGAGAAACGGGGAGAACCTCACGCCCTTCTTGAGCTGGGCAAACGTTTCCGGTTGCTCCGCTTTGACCCGGGCCAAGGCCGAGCCCGCACCGAACCAGCCGGGCAAATAAAACCGGTTCTGCGTCCACGAAAACACCCAGGGAATGGCCCGCAGATCATCCAGAGTCATCTGCCCGGTCCGGCGCGCCGGCCGTGAACCAATCCGTGAATTCTCCAGCGCATCAATCGGAGTCGCCTGCCGGTAGAAGGTCATGACGTCCGGCAGGTTCAAAAGTTCGCGGTAGGCGTCACGACTCCATGCTGAGAGCTTCTCCAACGCGGGCCACAATGCGGTCTCCTGCTGGTTGGCCACCCGGTGACGAGCCGCCGTGGTGGCAGCCGAGGCAGTCAACAACTCTACATTGTAAACCGCGGAGGACAGGTGGGCATACTTTTGCGCGATGGTTTCCCCTTGCTCGGTCATGCGCATGCGGCCGGCCAACGAACCGCCGGCCAACGCTTCCATGAACCAGTGGGTCGGCCCGGCGCCCCGCCCCACCGTGCCACCACGGCCATGGAAAAAGACCGGGCTCGCGCCCCGGGCTTCGGTGGCGGTAGCCAGGGCATCCTGCGCCCGGTGCAAAGCCCACTGGCTCGCGAAAATCCCGCAGTCTTTGTTCGAATCCGAATAGCCGACCATCATCTGAAAATCCGCCTTGGCTTCATCCAGGCCCAGACTGCGACGCGTCACGGGATGAGAAAGAAAGGACTCCACGATCGCCGGCCCCGCCTCCAAGTCGGCCATGGTTTCGAACAACGGCGTAACGGGCAACGGGCAGCGCAGCCCCCCGTCCACCCACTCCGCGAGTCCTGCCTCCCGCGCCAAAAGATAGACCACCAGGAGATCCTCGGTCGATCGCGTCATCGAAACGATCAGCGATCCCAGACCCTCGTCGCCAAAGTTCTGCCGATGCTCGGCCAGCACCCGGTAGCAGGACAAGACCGCGGCCGCTTCCGGGCCGGCAACCATACCGTCGGACAAAAAGGGCCGCGGTGACTGAAGTTCCCGATCCAACAGCTCCCGCTTCTCTCCCGCCGGAAGCTCGGCAAAAGAACCGGTCTCGAGCACTCCGGCTGCCTTCAGCAACTGATCGAGCGCTTTCTCGTGGAAAGCGGAATTCTGACGAACATCAAGCGTGGCCAGATGGAAGCCGAAGGTCCGCAATTGGCGTTGCAGGGGCGACACGTAGTCGCGAGCCAATGCTTCGGCGCCGATCTCCTCGAGTGACGATGCCAGAATCGAAAGATCCGACTCCATTTCCGACGGCCGCCGGTAGCCTTTGCCCAACTCGGGCCGATGGAACGAAAGCAGGATTTTCTCCCGCATGAGATACACGGCTGCCCGCCAAGGCTCTTCATGATTGCGGGCCAACAACGCCCCCACCTCAACCACGCCGGACAGCTCTTCGGTAAGCTCGGCAATAAATCCGGTTAGGCTCGAGGGCGGGACCTGGAAAAGTGAACTCAGAGGCAGCTCCTCCGCAAGACGCTCAAGCCCCCGCCGCTGCACGCGAAACGCATTGCGGCGCAATTGGGCTAACGAGTTTTGCGTGACCTCGGCGGTCACAAACGGATGTCCGTCCCGGTCACCTCCAATCCAGGTGCCAAACTTTACCAGTGGCGAAATGCCGTCGAGTTTACCGGGATCGAATCCCTCCTCTTCCCAGGCTTCCCGCAGATGCACGTGGGCCCGGGCTATTGTCTCCGGAAAAATCTCGCGCAGGTAGTGCAACGCATTGTCCAACTCGGCGCTGATGGTCGGGCGGGTTACCTGGATCTCTCCGGTCCGCCAGAGGTTTTCGAGACGAGACTCGATTTGACGGGAAATACGCTGTTGTTCGCGCGGCGTGTAAGCGGCGTTTTCGTGACGGTTTATCAGGCCGTAGATCTCGCGGTGCAGTTCCCGCACCGTTCCCCGTTTGGCTTCCGTCGGATGAGCCGTGAGGACCGGCTCCACCGTCACATCTCCGAGCACATCCAATAGCGCGGCTTCATCCATCCCTTGCCGGCGCAGCGTCTTCAGCTGGGCCGCCCAAAGACCTTTCTCGCCAGCCGTGCCGTGTTTCTTTTCCCGCAGACGACGCACCTGCGCCGCCGCCCGCTCCTCCACGATGTTCAGCAGCTGGAAAGAAATCGAATACGCTTGGCCAATGGCAGACCCCGGTACCCCGGCCTGGCCGGTTTTATCCCCGATCCAGGGGAGCCGATCCGCCAGATCATCCTCGCCCATGCGACGAAGGGTTTTGGCAAATGCCCCCATCAAAAAATGGAGCTCAGATTGCAGCGTGCGAAACCCCTCTTCCCGCAGAGGGTGACTACCGGTGTGGGTGTCAGTAGAAGTCATTAGTCTTGAAACTTTTTGGCCCGCCAAACGGTAACGTCGGTCATCCAGGCAATCACGGCATAGTCCTCGAAATAGCTGTTCGCCAGTTGGTCGATGATGTCGTCGGCAACCTGGGCGGAGACAATGGTTTCGATTCGGGTGTTGGGCCCCTCCCACTCGGTCGCCCGCACTCCGCGCGATCCTTCACCATCGGCCTGGGTAATGGTGAATCCCTTAGCACCGGCCTGCCGCATGAGCTTGAGTAATTCCTCCCGCAGGAGGCTTTCGCTGACGACCGTCAGCTTGGTCATGGAAACTTTCATAACTTAAACAGCGTTTAAATATTTGGCGAAGGTCATGAACAACGGCACGCCAATCGCGAGGTTGAAAGGAAAGGTCACCCCAAGCGCGAGGGGGAGATAGATTCCCGGGCTGGCTCGCGGCAATGCGATACGCACCGCGGCGGGCGCGGCGATGTAGGAAGCACTGCCCACCATGGCACCGAAAACCGCTGCTCCTCCATCGGTCATGCCCACGAACGAACCCGCCATCGTGCCCAGCAATCCGTGAACCAATGGCAGCACACAGCCCAATACCACCAAGCGCCAACCAGCGGTCCGGAGATCGCGGAGACGGCCTGCCGCCAGCATGCCGAGTTCCAACAGGAAGAGACACAGCATGCCCTTGAAGGGATGCACAAACAGCGGCGCGACTGATTCGATTTTGACCGGACCACACAGGGCGCCAATGGCCATGCCGCCGAGAAGAAGAAATATGCTTTTGCCAGCCACCACCTCGTGAAGAGCAGCTTTCACGCCACGGGTTCCGGTCTGCTGAGCCAGCATCAATCCGACGATGATGCCCGGCACTTCCAAGACGGCCACCAGGGCCGGCAGATACCCGTTGGGATTCATTCCCGCGATATTGGTCGCCTCCAACGCCGCCAGAAATGTGACCGCCGAGACCGAACCGTAGTGCGCCGCCGTCGCCGCGGCATCGGTCCGACTGATCCGCCCGACCAAGCGCAGCGCCGCGAAGGCCGAAAATGGCGTGACCACCCCCAGGGCCAACGTGATCAGCAGTGGACCGATCAACTCCGACAAGGGTGTTTCCGCCAGGGCCACCCCGCCCTTGAGACCAATGGCAAAGAGCAGGTAAATCGACAGCCCTTGGTAGAGGGCCGCCGGAATCTCCAAATCGCTGCGCACCGCCCGGGCGATCATGCCCAGGACAAACGCCAGCACCACCGGTGAAATCAGGTTTTGAGTCAGTAGTTCCACAATACGAATATCAGCAGAAATTGAGCCGTGTGAGCCCGCATCTAATAATGCAACACTTTACATGCATTTTGTTTCGTGCTTCATCATCCATGGTAGTAACCAAGAACCCTATCACTTTCTTATCATGCCAGCGACCGCCCCCCGACCTACTTGGACTTTTTTAACCAACCACACCCATCTGCTGGTGGTGCTCAACCGTGAAGCCGATGCCCGGATCCGTGACCTCGCGGACGAGGTCGGAATCACCCAACGAGCGGTGCAACGTATTCTGGCTGAATTGGTGGCCGATGGTATTCTGACCATCCGGAAAGAAGGACGCCGTAACGCTTACCGTATCCGCCGTTCCGCGCGGCTGCGTCATCCGCTGGAAAACAAGCACACCATCGGCGAAATCCTTACGCTTCTCGGGTAAAATTCGCTGTCCGGGGGTTGGGTTTCAGCATCCCCGTCCCTCCGAGAGTCGCGGCGAAAACCCTGGTCGAAGGTTCAGCGCCAGGCCCGGCGCATGCCGATGCCGACGATCGCCAACGTGGCCAACGAGCTGAGGGGCCTAAGCACCGCCGCGAAGAGCGGACTCATCAGCCCGGCCACCGCCAGAGTAACCGCCGTGACGTTGTAGGCGATCATGAAGACGAGCAGTACCCAATGGGTGCGCCGGCGCACATCGTTGACCTCGAACAGCGCACGCAATCCCCCCAGGCCCTGGCCCAGGTAATAGAAATCGGCCTTGGCCGCGAGAACCCCGCGATGCACCACCGGAGTGCCTCGGCAACGCGCAGCATCAAAGGCCAAACTGTCATTGGCTCCATCCCCCAACATGAGGGTGTCGTCGGCGCCATGTTCCAGCAGCCAGGCGGCTTTGGCGTCGGGGGTCTGATTGCCGTAGGCATTATCCGGAGGCAGCCCCAGTTGACCGGCCATCGCGGCAACTTTGGCCGTGTCGTCACCACTGAGAATAAACGAGTCCAAACCGCGTTCACCGAGTGCACCGATCTCCCGCTTGGCATCGCTGCGGGCCTGATCGACAAAGCGGAATCGCGCCACCGCTTCCCCGCCCCGGGCCAACACCGTGGCCCCATCCGCTAGACCACCATCGTTCCACCCTGCCTGCCCCAGGGACCATTCCCCCCACCGCAGACCACAACCGATTTCCTCGGAGAGTTCGCCTTCCCGCCATTCGGGCGTGCCGACCGCCACCAAAGCCTCCAACAGGGTTCGCCCGACGGGGTGCGGATTGTCCCGGACCAATGCAAACAAGGCCTCACGCGCTTCGGTATCCAATTGGCTCACCGCCGCCGCATCGGCCAAGACCGGATTCTCCAGGGTCAGGGTGCCGGTCTTGTCGAAAACCAGCTTGCGGACCTTGGCCAAGCGTCCCCAAAGGTCGCCGGCTCGCACAAACAATCCACGCTTCCGCAAGGCGACCGTGGCCATCTCGTCGGCCAGCGGAAAAGCCAAACCAAGGGCACAGGGGCACGAAACCACCAAAATTGCGGTCACGATGGCTCCCGCATGCAAACCGTCACCGGTGCCCCACCACCAACCCAATCCGGCCAGGGTAGCTACCACAAAAATGGCGATCAGATAGCCCTGAATGACCCGCTCGATCAGGGTCTCCCCGTCCTCCTTGCGATCCATGGGCTGCAGGAGTTTGGCGAGCAGGGAATCATCCCACGATTCCGTCGCTTGCAG
>CAKZMS010000065.1 GCA_937128785.1 uncultured Opitutaceae bacterium
GGTGGTCTGGGCCACCCAGGTATTGGAAACACTGGCACGTAAAGGAGTGCCGACCCGGGCGGAGGTGACGGACGCGGCACTGTCGCAGCGGGCCGATTGCGTGATGCTCAACAAGGGACGTTTCACCAATGAAGCGGTGCACCTTTTGAATCGTATCCTCCGACGCATGCAACGCTTGCAGGAACGCAACAGCGTGGTGCGACCGGCCTGGCGTGATGCGGAAGATCTTCGCATGGGCTGATTCCACCGATGGTGAGGAATCTCGCGCCGCAAAATCAGACGGCCGGGGGCCCGAGGTAGCACTCCGGGCGGAGGCCGACGAAAGCGGACTCAGGCCTCGTCGAACTTTCGTTCGAAGAGCTGCTCGAGTTCGTTGAGCATCGACTCAGCATCTTCACCGGTCACATGGAAGCGGACCTGTGAACCTTTACCGGCGGCCAACATCATGAGCCCCATGATGCTCTTGCCGTTCACCTGCTCATCATCCTTCTCCACCATAACCTCGGCGGAGAACTTGTTGGTTACGCGCACAATCATGGCGGCAGGACGGGCATGGATCCCCATTTTGTTCTGCACTTCGAGCTCGCGAGTGAGCTGGGCGCCGTTGTCGGCGGTATCAGACGAATCGGACATGAGTTGCTCAGGCTCCGAAGGCGCAGGGCGGCTTGCAACTCAAAAACCGATCGTCCAGCGTCTCGGTCGTCTCCATGCCCGAAACCGCCATAATTGTCCCGTGTCGACTCGAATCTAGCCGCTTCCCGCGCAAGCTTTTACATGAAATCCACGGTGTGCGCCTCCCGTTGTGGGTGGCGCGGCGGCTTCGGGCTCAAACTCCGGAGTTTCCCCTTTGGTTTGCCGTGGCTGACCCGCTGTTGGCTACTCCTTTGCAGTCCGAGGGCTTTCAAACTCTACTCACGCGGGCGGATCACACGAGCGGCACCGATCGTCTGGCGGAGGCCAACCAGAAGGTGCAGGCGGACCGGGTGATCAACGTGCAAGCGGACGAACCACTCGTCACCGCAGGGCAGATCCGCAAATTGGCCAAGCTCATCAGTGGTGATGTGGCGATGGCGACCCTGGCCACTCCATTCAAGCGCGTCGTCGATTTCTACGATGCCAATCAAGTGAAGGTGGTCATGCGCCGGGACGGCCGGGCGCTGTATTTCTCGCGTTCGCGCATGCCGTTTCCCCGGGACCTGGGCCTCACCATTGAGGACGATTGGGTGGAAAGCCACCCCTGCCGGAAGCATCTGGGACTCTACGCCTACCAAGCCGACCTGTTGGCCAAGTTCGCGACGCTGCCGCCGGGCGAATTGGAACAGATCGAAAAGCTGGAACAGCTGCGGGTGCTGGAAAATGGCTACGACATCGCGGTCGGACTCACTGACGAGCCCAGCATTGGCATCGATACCCCGAAGGACGCGGAAAAGTTCGCGCAGTTGCTAGGGTGATGTTTCTCCGGCTTCCGCCTCGGGGTTCCCATGTCGCCGAATTCAACAGTCGGGGAAGGCATGCGGGAATTCACCCGCCTCGGCCTTCGGTTACATCGTGACGTCTGACGCTTCCTGATCTGGGTCCGGTGTAAGACTTCGGTGATCAGAGTGATCCCGACCGCCACCGTTAACCGAGATTGGACTCCAGGCCCCCGACGGCAGGGCGCCCGCAGGTGGCGACAACGGAGCCGTTACCTCAACCCCGCGGGCACTATCAGATATGAAAATTTCCGGAAGAGATATACACCTTGAATTGGGATTGGGCGGGTTTGAAACCGATCTTGGTGTAGAGGCTGATTGCCATGGGGGATGAATGCAGCACTCCCATTTCGTAACCTTGGTCGCGGGCGAAATGCAGTGCCGTCAACGTAAGCAGACGGGCGAGGCCCCGGCCCCGGGCTTCGGGTCGAGTGGATACTCCGTAGATTCCGGCGACGCCGTCATCGAGATTGAGCAGTGCTTTGGCCATAGGTTGGCCATCCTGCCATGCGGCCCAGCACTGGATGGGTGAACCCCGTGCCCCCACCTCAAACGCCTGCAGGAATTTTCGCATGAGGGGGCGATCGGCGGCAGCCACGTCCCAGCGCCACGAAACCAAATCGAGCAGGGCGTTGACCTCCGCCCCGGGAGAAGCCGCGCGAATTTCCCAACCCGATGGAAGCCGATCGGGCGGGGGCAGTTCCGAGAGGTCGGCCCACATGCCCTCGACGGTTTCCGCAAGGGCAAAGTCCCGTTGCTGCAGCACCGCGGGCAGGCCCGGAGGACTGGATGGATGGACTATCCAAGTTATCGGCACCTCCCGGGAGGCATATGAATCGATGATGTGATCGACGGCGGTCTCGATTTGGTCGGCCGGGGTTTGAAACCTGATGACCGAGTTATAGGGCATGGAGGAGATGGGGGTCTCAAACCACCTGGCCCCGTGTCGATCATGCAGCTGACAGTCCTCTCCCCGACCAAATCGTGACCAAAGCCCCCAAAAATTACCCTCCAAGGCGGCCTTCGCCTCGGCGGCTCGGGGCAGTCTGGTTTTGTGGAAGGAGTCGGTCGGTTTCGGGGTCACACCTTACCGGCCAAGCGCTCGGAAATCAGATTGTAGAAATCCTGAAACAGGGGATCGGCGTCGTTGGGGCCGGGGGCGGCCTCGGGGTGGTATTGCACCGAAAAGACCGGCAGTTCCTTGTGACGCAGGCCTTCGACCGTTTGGTCGTTGAGATTGATCTCGGTCACGATGCCGCCACCTGCCTCGATGCTTTTGGGGTCGGTGGCGAAGCCGTGGTTCTGGGCCGTGATCGAAACCCGACCCGTTTCCAGGTTCTTGACCGGCTGATTGCCGCCGCGGTGGCCGAACTTCAGTTTGAAGGTCGATCCCCCCAGCGCGTGGGTGAGCATCTGGTGGCCGAGGCAGATGCCAAAGGTGGGCAGTTCCGGAATGAGATCCATCACCGTGCGATGCATATATTCGAGCGCCGCCGGGTCTCCGGGACCATTGGACAGGAACAGGCCATCGGGGGAATATTCCTTGATCATCTCGGCTGAAGCGGTGGCGGGGAAGACCTGCACGTCGAACCCGTGACGGATGAGCTTGCGGAAGATCGTGTATTTGGCGCCGAGATCGAAGGCGGCCACGCGGAAGCGTTGGGGCATCTCGGGGTGGGCGCCCAAGCTCGTACCCGTCGGCAAGTAGGGCGGATTGAAGCGGGAGGCATCGTCGGCCCCCCAGATAAAGGGCTCTTTGCAGGTGACGTCCTTCACGTAGTCACTGCCGGCGATGTCTTCCCAGCTCCGGGCCCGTTCCACAGCGGCCTCATCGGAGATCGGCAGGGTGCTGATGCAGCACTTCATTGCCCCATCCACCCGAAGCTTCTTGGTCAGCGTACGGGTGTCGATTTCGCTGATGCCGGGAATGCCGTGCTTGGTGAGATATTCGGGCAGGGTCTGCTGGGACCGCCAATTCGAGGCGATGGGGGAGAGTTCCCGCACGACAAACCCCGAGCACATGGGGGCGGCGGCTTCCTCGTCCTCTCCGGTGATTCCGTAGTTGCCGATTTGCGAGGCCGTCATCGTGACGATTTGGCCAAAATAGGAAGGATCGGTTAGAATTTCCTGGTAGCCGGTCATCGATGTGTTGAACACACATTCTCCGGCCACGGTGGCGTCGGCGCCAAAGGCTATGCCGTGAAAAACTGAACCATCTTCGAGAGCTAGGACCGCGGGCTTGTGGGTGGGCATTAAAGTCGAACGAAAACTCGCGGAACGCCGACTGCCAAGGGATTTTCGCAATCCGAGCGAATTCGGCTACATTTCACCCCTAAAAGCGGACTGAAGGATGCTTTTGAGCTCCTCGGCGCGAATGGGCTTGCTCAAATAGTCATCCATGCCGGCGGCGATGCATTGTTCGCGGTCCCCGACCATGGCTGAGGCCGTCAAAGCTACGATCGGCAGCGTCCGGGAGTCGTTACCTGCCTCACCGGCGCGCTCATTGCAGTCGAGAATGCGAATGACCCCGTCCGGATCATGCGGATCAAACAGCATCAGTCCCAAAGGTGACTGCTCCCAGATGGCCGCGGCCCGAAAGTCTCGCCGCAGGCTCATGGAGATGACGCTGTGTCGCCAGCGCCAGCAGGCCAGCAGCGCCAGTATGCCCAATGCGAGGATCAGGCCGAGCGATACCGGATCTGCCCCGTTCCGCATCACCAGAGCCGCAACCAGCGTGACCACGGCGATGGCGGTGCAAAGCACGGCGGTGGGGTTGGGGCGGGTAAGATGGGGAGGCATCCTAGCCGTGATGCTGCCCATTAACGGTGTCGGCTGGCAACCCGGCAATTTGCCGATGTCTGGGAGGTTAGAATCGGCCGCCGGCAATTTTGCGGGTTCCGCCGTCAATTTGACAACGTCCAAGGGCAACCCTAACTGGGCTTTTGCAGATGAGTTATATTGAAGACAGATCCGAATGGTATGAGGGGCAGGGGCACTGGCAGCACGTGCCCGCAGAGCAGTGGCAGGACTGGATCTGGCAGCTGAAGAATCGCATCACCACCCGGGAGCAGCTCGAGCAGTTCATGACGCTCACGCCCGACGAAAAGGCTGGCGTGGCGTTTGCGGGCAAGAAACTGGCTCTCTCCATCACCCCTTACTTTTTCAACCTGATTGATCGGGATGATCCCAACTGCCCCATCCGCTTGCAGATGATTCCGCGGGAGGGTGAGACCAAGGTTTCGTCGGGAGAGATGTTGGATTCGTTGGGTGAGGATGAACATTCGCCGGTGCCGGGCATCGTCCACCGCTATCCTGACCGGGTGCTGTTTCTCGTCACCGATCGCTGTGCCGCCTACTGCCGGTATTGCACGCGCAGCCGGCTCGTCTCCAACGCGCAGGACTACAATTTCCACCCCGAATACGAGCAGGGTCTGCGCTACATCGAATCCCATCCCGAGGTGCGCGACGTGCTTCTCTCCGGGGGAGATCCGCTCCTGCTGTCGGATCGCAAACTTGAGCACCTGCTCGCGCGACTACGGGAAATCCCCCACGTCGAGTTTATCCGGATCGGCTCCCGCATTCCGGTATTTCTGCCGCAGCGGATCACGCCGAAGTTGACCGAGATTTTTAAGAAATACGGCCCCATCTGGATGAGTATTCACGTGAATCATCCTCGCGAAGCGACCGCTGAGCTGAAAGCGGCTTGTGATCGTCTGGCCTTTGCCGGCGTGCCCCTGGGCAACCAAAGTGTCCTGCTGGCGGGGGTGAACGACGACGCCGAGGTGATGAAATCACTGGTTCACCGGCTTCTCCGCATGCGCGTCCGTCCCTATTACCTCTATCAGATGGATCTGATCACAGGCGGCTCTCACTTCAAGGTGGATGTCCGCAAGGGGATGGAGATTATCAAGTCCCTGCGGGGTCACACCACAGGTTATGCTGTGCCCCAATATGTTATCGACGCCCCCGGGGGAGGGGGAAAAGTCCCGATCAATCCCGATTACATCGAGAGCATTACCGACGAGGAGGTGGTTTTCCGAAATTTTGAAGGTAACACCCATCGATATCCCTTGGGAGGGGCGGTATCGGTAAATACCCCCGCGGCCGATCCCGGTTATGGCCTGATCGACGCCAGTTGAGGCATCTTTCGGGATATCCTTAAGCTATTCAAGTGCAGCATAATATGAATGCTGTGGTCCTGCGGATGAAAAAATTTTATCTTTTTCATCTAATATTTTGAGCGTATTCGTGCACGTGGCGTCTACCCCATTGCAGATTATAGCGCCGTTAGAGATTCAACCTCGGTTGAGGGTCTACGGTTTGCTTGGTGTTAGGTCATAAGGGGCGCCCTCAACGGGGCGTCCCTTTAGCTTTAAGGGGCTGCTTTCAACCGATGGATCACTTTTTCCGCAAAAGCGGTGAGAAATTTTGAACGAATCCTCCGGAGGCTCCGTCTATCATATCGTTCAAGGTTTAGTTTTTTAGGTTTGCTTGGTGTTAGGTATAAAGGGCGTCCAACAGGGCGCCC
>CAKZMS010000066.1 GCA_937128785.1 uncultured Opitutaceae bacterium
CGGTGGTTGTTGATTGCCACGATCCTGGTCTCTTCCTCCTGCTGCCGCGAAAAAGGCTCGTGCACGCTGCACATTCGACTTGCCCACGGCGGTGAGCACCCGCAACCGGTCTTCGTCGAAGCTCTCGTGCATACGGCTGACCATTTCGATCACCCCAAGGGCGTTCGCCCCGATCCGGATCGGGGTCGCCGCGGCGGATTTGAAGCCCGCTCGATGGGCGGCGGCACTGCGCGCAACATCCGGATAACGTTCGAGTTTTTCGACCCACTGGGCAGATTTCGCCCGCCAGGTTCGACCCGGCAAACTGTCGTCGGCTTCGAGGACGCCGGTCCCCACCGCGGAAAAAAAGCCATCGTGGGTGTCGGCGTCCTTTGCCCACGTCTGGAATGGCTGGAGACAATCGGAATCCGGATCGTGCATCCAAAGAACCGCGACTTCCCATTCCAAGCCGGAGCCAATCGTCTCCATTAGCTCTTCCGCCACTTCGTCGAGGGAACGTTCGGAAGCCAGCAGCTGCGCAATCCGAAATTGCGTGCGTAGTCCGGCATTAGCGGCTCGAGAGGCCGTAATGTCCCTCTCGATCGCCATGAAGTGCACGACCTCTCCGTCATCGTCCAACAGCGGTTGGACCTCGAAAGACACCCAATATTGCCGCCCCGATTTATGGTAGTTGAGCACCTCGGCCTGGAACGGTTTCTTTTCGCGAATCCGCTCCCGCCTATAGATTTTGGTTTCGAGGTCGGTGCCGGGACCTTGCAGGACGTTCCCGGGGATTTTTCCGATAACCTCCTCCAATGTGTAGCCGGTGAGCCGCGTAAACCCGGCGTTGATCCACTCCGTGCGGCCCTGCGGGTCGGCCAACAAAACGGCGTTGTCCGTGCGCTCTGCAATCAAGGCCAGCCGCCGAGTTTCTGCTTCCTGCGTGGTCAGTCGGGTATTGGCTTCCTTCAGCTTGGTGCGTTGGGAACGCAGCTTGTCGGTGAGACGTTTGAGGTCGTCGGTCGCCATCTTCTGCGAGCGCAAGATGTGCAACAAATCGACGGCGGGATCATGGATGGCGAAGTCCTCAATGTTGAGGCTGTATTTGCCGAGGTCGGTGGTGTCGGACAGCCAGGGGGATCCGAGAAATAGCAACCCGCCTGAGTCGAGCGGGAGCCCCTGACCACGCAACAGCAGTTCGGAAGTTTTTTCCTGCAGAACCCAAAGGACTCCCTGGTCGTTCCGCAGGCTGTCCAGTTCCAACTCTCGGTCTGGTCGTTTGCAGATGAAGGCTTCCGTGATCGCAACTCCTGGCTGCAGGTTCGGACAGACTCTTTGCAAGGACGATCCCAGACTGCGGATTCTAAACTCCGCGTCGGACTCGATGAAAAACGGAAACAGTTCCGCGATGGACCCCGGGGGAAACTCGGGCCCGGGAGCTTCGGTCGAATCTACCATGTGACGACGAACACGTCGTGATCCGCTCCGGCGGCCCGGCTGTCCCGTTGGGTGATGGTCGCGGGGGTCTCGAACATTTTACCGAGGCCTTTAACCAGACCGACCACAAAATGGGCCAACCCATCCCGATGGGTGCGATAGTGGAGCAGGAGGGAGTTTTCTGTTACATCCGAAACGTCGAAACTAGGGGGCTGTAATTTCGGATAAATCATCACGACGCGGGTGTGGAAGTTGGGCAGGTTGACCAAAAAATCCTTCAGGTTGTTGCCGCCGGCATGCATCAAATCGCCGTAGCCTTCGAGGGCCGTGCGGAGAACCCAGTGCTCGCCGAATGCTTCCAGGATCTCCTCGGCGGGGGTTTGGCTCAGCTCACTGGCTGCTGCCACCAAGCGGTAGGTGTAGTCGTCGGGATAGCCCTCGTTGCTGATGAAGACATCCACATCGATGCCCGCCATCTCCTTGATCTTCTCCCAAGCCTCCTCGCCGTGAGTTTCACAAACCATCTGCTCAATCGCCTGATTTACCATGCCATACATGCCCCAAAATTGGGACTTTTCGTCTATGGTGGCAATGCATGAAATTGGCGTTTGCCAGTTCAGATATCCGTCGATCGACCCGTTGTTGCTAGGCACCAAAAAACCCGCCTCGGAAGGCGGGTTTAAAATTGGCGTCCCCACGGGGATTCGAACCCCGGTTGCATGGATGAAAACCATGTGTCCTGGACCGGGCTAGACGATAGGGACGTAAAACGCGGAATGGCGGAACGTAGAAATCACCGGCCCACGTGCAAGTGAAATTTTTAATTACCTGCGGGATAGGATATTCAAGAATACGTTTCCGCGGCGAATCGGACCCGTCCTCGAGCTAAAAGTCGCGATATCCACGCTGAGAGCGTTCAAAAGCGCGATTTAGGCTCGAAGCGTTCCCACCGCACGAAGGCTCCGTCCTGCCAGAAGACCCGGAATTGGATGATCGAATTCACATCCTCCTCTTCGTAGGTGGGGATGCCCACTCCCCCGGGGCCGATAGCTCCCTCATTGATCACCGTCCGCGTGCCGGTTTTCTCCATGCGCGTGTAGACCCAGACCGAGTCCGCGTCGGGGGCCTCTGAGGTCTCGAGTCGGTCGCGAGGGTCGCCGAGGAGCTCGAGCACGGCTTCCTGGGTCGTGCCTGGGGCGAGATTTTCCAATCGTTCGTCGAATTCACGAGCGGTTAAGCCTTTTCCGACGGACTCGCAGCCTCCGTTCGCCAGACTCAGGAGAAGGACGGTAGCCAAGGTGATAGTGAAACGAAGCGAGATACGGCGGCACATGGCGGGGATGGTTTCGGAAGTTGGATTTCAGAAAGTGGAGTCTCTTCGGTCACTGCCGAAGGGGCAATCACCCTGCATCAAATAAGTCACCTTTAGCCAAAGATTGTTCAAATTCGTGGCGCGCCATTGGGGCGCCGGAAGCACGCTCAGGTTGTGCGAATGAAGCGCGGGGAAAGCCGCTGAAATTTTCCTGCTGACACGCAGGAAAGAACAAGAAGTGGGAAGCGGGCGTTGGGGTTTTACCGCACAATCGGCCTCGATTCGTTTCCCATAACCCCCTCCAGCTCATGGCAATCAAGGTGCTAATTATCCGACACGGTGGCTCCGAGTGCTTCGAAGACCTCAAGCCCCTCCTGCAACGTTTGCGTTCGTTGGCTCTCGCCCAACCCGGTTACGTTTCCGGCGAGACCTACTGCAATATTGAGGATCCCGGTGAATATCTGGTGATCAGCACCTGGTCTTCTTTGGAGACCTGGACGGCCTGGCACAATCAGGCGGAGCGGGCCTCGGTCCAGGACCGAATAGATGCGCTGCTGGGTGAGCCCACAGTGTATCATGTTTTTCAACACGCTTAAGGAAAGCTGAACCATGGAAACCAAGACTGTCCGCCTCGATGAACTGGCGGATCTGAAACAACAGGCGCGTTTGGGTGGAGGGGCCGAGCGCATCGCCAAGCACAAGGCCAAGGGCCGGATGACCGCTCGCGAGCGGATTGACTATCTCCTCGACGAGGGAAGCTTCGACGAGTTCGACCTCTTCAAGGTCCATCGCTGTACCAATTTTGGCATGGAAAAGAAGGAGTTCCCCGGCGATGGCGTCGTCACGGGATACGGTACCATCGAGGGGCGTTTGGTCTATGTGTTCTCGCAGGACTTCACCGTGTTCGGTGGATCTCTGTCGGAAACCTTTGCCGAGAAGATCTGCAAGATCATGGACATGGCCATGAAGAACGGCGCCCCGGTCATCGGTTTGAACGACAGTGGTGGGGCCCGGATTCAGGAGGGCATCGAAAGTCTCGCCGGTTACACCGAGATCTTCCAACGCAACGTCATGTCATCCGGCGTCGTGCCGCAGATTTCCGGCATCTTCGGGCCCTGTGCCGGTGGGGCCGTCTACTCGCCGGCGCTCACGGATTTCACCTTCATGGTGGAGGAACAGTCCTACATGTTCCTCACCGGACCAAAGGTGGTGAAGACGGTGACGCACGAGGATGTTTCGGTCGAGGATCTCGGCGGCGCCTCGGTGCATACCACGCGCAGCGGGGTCGCTCACTTGGCGTTTCCCGACGAGGCTTCCACCATTGATGCGATCAAACGCCTGGTGGCGTTTCTGCCTGCCAACAACGCCGAGGATCCGCCGGCGGTGGAGTGCACTGATCCGGTCGACCGCTACTGCGACGGACTCGACCAGATCATCCCCGAAAACCCGAATCACCCCTACGACATCAAGGAAGTGATCCAATGGATCGTTGATCACGGCGACTTCATGGAGATGCAGCCCAACTTTGGAGCCAGCCTCGTCACGGGGTTCGCCCGCATGGCCGGTAAACCGGTCGGCGTGGTGGCCAACCAACCGAAGCATCTCGCCGGAGTGCTCGACTGCGATTCGTCCGTTAAGGGTGCGCGGTTTGTGCGGTTCTGTGACGCGTTTAATATTCCGCTGGTTACCCTAGTCGACGTGCCGGGTTTCCTCCCGGGCACCTTCCAGGAACATCGCGGCATCATCCGCGAGGGAGCGAAGATGCTTTTCGCCTACGCGGAAGCGACGGTGCCCAAGGTGACCGTGACGACTCGCAAATCCTACGGCGGGGCCTATTGCGTCATGAGCTCCAAACACCTTCGTGGTGACGTGAACTACGCGTGGCCTTCCGCAGAGATCGCGGTGATGGGCGCCAAGGGCGCGGTGGAAATTCTCTACGGTCGGGAAGCCGCCAAGGCGGATGATCCCGCCGCGTTCCTCGCGGAAAAAGAGGCCGACTACAACGAGCGCTTCACCACGCCATTGGTCGCAGCCCGTCGGGGCTACATTGATGACATCATCACGCCCGGTCGCACCCGCCTGCGTCTCATCAAAGCGCTCTCCATGTTGGAGCACAAACAAGACACCAACCCCCGCAAGAAACACGGCAACATGCCGCTGTAAGCGGAGATCCGCGAAAGCCTCCGATCATGACTCCCATCCTCGCATTCAGCTGGCAAAACGTCGTCGATGGCAACGGTATCCCGCTGGCCCTGACCGGCCTTTCCATCGTCTTCAGTGGACTGCTGGTTATCGCGCTGTTCATCTTCTCACTGCCCAAACTGCTCAAGCAGTGGGATCGGCTGATGGCCAAGCCGACCACGCTGGCCAAGCCGGCGGTGGCGTCCGTGGAAGAGCCCGCTGATCCCGCCACCGCTTCGCCGGAAGTACAGGCCGCCCTCGCGTGGGTTGCCGTGCGCGAACTCGAAGTATTCCGGTTGGGCGATGAACAACGCCTGACTCTCCAATCCCATCGTCGGTCCGGTATGTGGCGGACGATCTCAACCCTGCGCGACAAAGACACCTCAGACTAATGCGCCGCTACGAACTCACCATTAACGACCAACCGGTCACCGTAAAAGTTAAGTCCGTCGGGCATGGCGAAAGTCAGCTCGAAGTTGAAGGCGTGACCTACGCCGTGCGGCTTTCGCGACAGGAGATTCTGCCCAGTACCGCCAAGGCGCCGGGCGCCCTAGGTGCGGCGATGACGCCCTCGCCGGGGCCGGCTCCGGCCGCCGCCAAGGCAGCTCCCGTTCCGGCCTCCGCCAGAAAGGGCGAAGCCGGTCCCGGTTTGGTGACCGCGCCGATTCCGGGAGCCGTGCTCGAGGTCTTCGTCAAAGTAGGCGAAAAAGTCGAGGCCGGCGCACCGCTCCTGAAGATGGAGGCGATGAAGATGGAGAACACCATCGCTTCGCCCATGGCCGGCGAAGTCGCCAGCATCGCCGTCGCCAAAGGCGCGGTGGTCGACCAGGGTCAGGAGCTGGTCGTGGTCACTTAACCTCCGTTTCGAGGACGCATCATCATGGACATGCTGATTCAATTCGCGCCGACGACCGGAATCGCCGGCATGACCTGGGGAAGTGCCATCATGATCGTGGTGGGCTTAGTGTTCATCACCTTGGCCATTGTGAAGGACTACGAGCCGTTGCTGCTCGTGCCCATCGGATTTGGTATCGTGGTGGGCAACATCCCGTATGCCGAAGGCATGCCGCTGGCCTTCGCCAACCACCTCCTGAT
>CAKZMS010000067.1 GCA_937128785.1 uncultured Opitutaceae bacterium
CCTATGACTCAATCTG
Source organism: uncultured Opitutaceae bacterium (assembly GCA_937128785.1). GTDB lineage: Bacteria > Verrucomicrobiota > Verrucomicrobiia > Opitutales > Opitutaceae > Actomonas. The sequence continues at coordinate 17 of CAKZMS010000067.1, forward strand.
ACCGCATACGTGCCGCCGCTGAAGCTGGCAACCTACTGGAATCCACCGCCGCCAATCTCGCTGAATGGACGGCCGCTGATCTGCCCGCCTGGGTGGGAGACAGTATCAACGAACTCGTGGATCAAGCTGCTTGGGACGAGCTCAATGACCGGTTCTATCAGTATCTGGCTTTCGGCACCGGCGGGATGCGGGGCCGGACCATCGGGCGCATCAGCACCCAGGCCGAAGCGGGCGAATTGAGCCCCCTCGGCACCCCCGCGCACGCCGCAGCGGGCACGAATGTGCTGAACGACTTCACCCTCGTGCGGGCGACGGTCGGACTGTTTCGCTACGTCAGTTCCTACCTCAAGGCACAGGAACGGGTGGAAGTTCCCTCCATCGTGATCGCGCACGATGTGCGTCACTTCTCCCGGCATTTTTGTGAGCTGGCCGCGTCCACCTGGGTCAAACTCGGGGGTGATGCCTTCATCTTTGACGGCCCCCGTTCGACTCCGCAGCTCAGCTTCAGTGTCCGTTGGCTGCAGGCCAACTGTGGGGTGGTGATCACGGCGAGCCACAACCCCCCGCATGATAACGGATTCAAGGCCTACTTCGAAGACGGTGCCCAAGTGGTGCCGCCGCACGACAAGGGAATCGTCGAGCAAGTAGGCGCCGTGCCTTTGGGCGAACTGAGTGCTTTTTTAGAAGTATCCACCGATCGGGTGGTCACCTTGGGGCGCCAGGCGGACGATGCCTACCTCAGTGCGGCGGCCAAGGCGGCGATCGACGACACCCTATTTGAGAAAGCCGAATTGAAGGTTGGCTTCACCAATATTCACGGTGTGGGGGGCGTCGCTTCAATGCCGTTGCTGGCCCACGCGGGATGCCATGTCTGTGAAGTGCCGTCCCAGGCGGAGTTCGATCCGCGTTTTCCCACGGTCAAGTCGCCCAATCCGGAGAATGCCGAAGCGCTTAAGCTGGCCATCGAGATGGCCGACGAGAAGGGACTCGATGTCATCATGGGGACGGATCCGGATTGTGACCGGATGGGCTGCGCGGTGCGCGGGGCGGACGGCCAAATGCACATTCTCACCGGCAACCAGATTGGTTCGTTATTAGCCGATTACCGCATCGGCAAATACAAGGAACTGGGCTGGATTCCGGCGGAGGGCTCGGATCGGGTGGCGTTGGTCAAAACCTTCGTTACCACGCCGCTCCAGGATTCGATCGGCGCAGCGCACGGCGTGAAGGTGATCAACACCCTCACGGGCTTCAAATGGATCGCCGGCAAGATGCGCGGCTACGAAGAAAAGCTCCGCGAGGCGATGCTCGCTGAAGGAATCGGGCTGGACTACGACGCGACGCCGTTTGCCTCGCGCGCCAAGTTGCTGCAGCAACACAGCACGTTCTACGCCTTCGGCTCGGAAGAGAGCTATGGCTACCTGCCCAATGACTACGTGCGGGACAAGGATGGTAACGCGGCCTGTCTGATGTTTGCGGAGTTCTGTGCGGCCGTGAAGTTGAGCGGTGAGACCGTGTTGGATCGTCTCGATGCGATGTATCGCCAGCACGGATACTTCACCGAGGGCACGATCAATCTCTATTACGAAGGCGCCACCGGTGCGGAGAAAATCAAAAACAGCCTCGGATCCTACCGCACGAGTCCGCCGACCGAATTCGGGGGCGTGGCCGTGTCCGATTGGATTCTCTTCAGCATCGCCTCGCCGAGAGCCTCGAAGAGGAGGACGCGAATGTCTGGTTTGCTCATATGCATTGCAGGATGATGATGGCCCACGCACATGCTCCCAAGAGCTTCGCCTGCCACTTCTC
>CAKZMS010000068.1 GCA_937128785.1 uncultured Opitutaceae bacterium
CCCTCCGAGTCCTCCGTGATCTCAGTGGTTAAAAAACAATCCTGCCTCACCGCCTTCAAAATTTAGTCCCCATGACCTCCCGCCGCGAATTTCTACAGAAGAGTGCCATGGGCTTCGGCACGTTGGCTTTGTCCGGGGTCATGGAGCAGGAACTGCTCGCCTCGCCGATGCCGCTCTACCCGAAGGTGCCTCACTTCGCGCCGCGGGCGAAGCATGTGATCTTCCTCTACATGGATGGTGGGGTCTCGCAGGTGGACAGTTTCGATCCCAAGCCCCAGCTAGCCAAGGAGCACGGCCAAGCGCCTAAATTCACGGTCGACGCGACCGTCTTCAATAACAACGGGAACCTCCTCAAAAGCCCGTGGGAGTTTAATCGCTACGGCGAAAGCGGCCTGCCGGTCAGTGATCTGTTCCCGCATATCGGATCCTGTGCCGACGACCTCTGCGTCGTGCGCTCCATGACGGCGTTTTCTCCCAATCACCCGAACGCGAACTACGCGTTGCACAGCGGACACGTGCTCTCTGGCCGACCCAGCATGGGCGCTTGGGTGTCGTATGGTTTGGGCACCCTGAGTCAGAATCTGCCCAGCTACGTGGTCATCCACGGCGGCCAGGTGCCTTCCGGCGGTATGCAGTGCTTCGGCAACGGTGTCCTCCCCGCCAAGCACGGCGGCGCGGTATGTCTCACCGACCACCCCGTGCTCAACAACACCACGCCGCAGGAAGACACGGCGGCCATGCAACGACGCAAGTTGGAGCTCCTGCATGAAATGGACGGCGATCTCGAAGCCCGCCTCTCCCACGCCGAAGCCATCGAATCGGCCATCCAGAACTACGAACTGGCGTTCCGCATGCAGATCGAAGTGCCGGAGGTGACCGACATCTCCCAGGAATCCGCCGCCACCAAAAAACTCTACGGCATTGACGCTCCTTACGAAAACACCCGCACCTATGCCGCCCAGTGCTTGATGGCCCGCCGGCTGGTGGAGCGCGGCGTGCGCTTCGTGGAGCTCACCATCAACCCCGGCAATGGCGACCGTTGGGATCAACACACCAACCTCATTGATGGACACCAAAAGAATGCCATGGCCGTCGATCAGCCGATTGCCGCCCTGATCAAGGACCTGAAAGCCCGCGGCATGCTCGATGACACCCTCCTGGTGTTCAGCGGCGAATTCGGGCGCACGCCCTTTGCGCAAGGCACGAATGGCCGCGACCACAACCCGCAGGGATTCAGCATGTGGATGGCGGGCGGCGGCATCAAAGGAGGCATGACCTACGGCGCCACCGACGAATACGGCTACCGGGTCATCGAAAACAAACTCACCGTCCACGATCTGCACGCCAACATGCTGCACCTGATGGGTATCGACCATACCCGCCTCACCTACCGTTACAGCGGTCGCGACGTGCGCCTCACCGATGTGCATGGTGAGATCATCCCGGAGTGGTTCGCATGATCCGCGCTGCGCTCAGCCTGGCGTTCGCCGCCAGTATTGCCCTCGGGGAATCCGAGGAAATCATCTACGACTACGACATGCATGTTGCCCCATTGCTGGAGCGCTACTGCGTCGACTGCCACGGCCCCAACAAGCAGAAGAGCAAGTTTCGGGTGGATGCGTTCGACCGATTGATGACTCCGGGCTCCAGCGATGAAATGCCCGTCGTGCCCTACGCGCCGATGGAGAGCCCGTTGATGGAGTATCTGCTCATGCCCAAGAGCGATGAATACGCCATGCCTCCAGAGGGCGAACCGACTCCCACCGCCGAAGAAATCGTTTTGATTTCCCAGTGGATCTATCACGGGGCGACCAGCAGCGAAATCGCCCGCGCAAAATCTCCACTCTCCGATCAACTGGCAGTCTCCGAATGGAGTGCCGTGGAGAATCTTCGCGCCCGGGGAGCCATCGTGCAAAAAATCGAAGCGGTCTCGACCGGCCTGTTCACCGATGCCCGGGGGATCGGATCCATGCTCTCCCCAGCTGATGCGGACCGCTTGATGCAAC
>CAKZMS010000069.1 GCA_937128785.1 uncultured Opitutaceae bacterium
TCCGTTGGTTGGGCGGCGGTCACCTTGGCCCTCGCTTATCTGCCCCTGACTTTTTGGTTCATCCCCGAGCATTCGACGCCGGAGAGACCGGTGTATGGAATGGGTTACTACGTTTATGCGGCCGGTCTTTTGATGGTTTATGGCACGCTTTGTCAAAACACGGTCTCCCGTATGCGGCAGCAGGTCGGCGTTGCCAAAATTGAACTGCAAATCGCGCTGCTGGGCGGGAGTGCCGTTGCCGTGGTCGTGCTCTTGCTCATGGTGGCGCGGACCTTCGTGCCGATCCCGGGCTACATTCAACCCATCGTCATCTTCGTGCTTTATTCGTCCACGACGATCGCGATCACCACCCACCGAATATTCGATGCCCGGCACCTGTTGATGATCGGCACTCAGCGGGTACTGTTGCTGTTGGTGGTGGCCGTTTCCTCGTTCTTCCTTTGGCAGCAGCTGTCGCAGGTGTTGTCCGAAATTATCGCCTACGCGCTTTCGGTTATTTTTGTGCTGTGGTTCGCTGGCTGGTTGAATCGGCGACTTGATGCGTGGCTGTTGCGCTATCCGGAGGCGGTCCAGGCGAGACTCGCGGCCTTCGATGCGGCTCACAGTGAGGTGCGGACCGATGAACTGAAGAAAGCCTTCGCCAAAGTGTTGAACGGATGGGGACAGACGGATCGCGCCTACCTGTTGTTGGAGGACGACGGCACTTTTTCGGATAACGGGATCAATCTGGAAAAAAAGGGCGGTATCGTGGCCGCGCTCCGGGAGGTCCAGTGGGCTACGCCCGAGCGATTGATGCGCGAACGCGAGACTCCCGAACGCACCGCCTTGGCGACCTTCCTGCGGGAAAACGAACTCGGCGTGGCGGTTTTTGAAAAAGGACCGACCATGAGCCTGGTGGTCGCCTTGGGGGTGAGACCTTCCCGGCGGCCGTTCACGTTCCCGGAGGTGACCCAACTGCGCGAGCTGGTATCGATTTTTGATAGTTCCCTTTCCCGGACCCAGCTTTTGGCCAAGGCCCAGCGAGCCGAACAATTGGCCACGGTGGGTTTGTTGGGCGCGGGCGTGGCTCACGAAATTCGTAATCCGCTGGTTTCGATCAAAACCTTCGCGCAGTTGCTGCCCAAGCACTATGCGGATGCCACGTTCCGCAATCGGTTCACGAATTTGATCGGCGACGAAGTCGCGCGGATCGATCGTCTTACCGAACAGTTGTTGGATTTGGCGGCTCCCCGTTCGTTCGAGATGCAGAAGGTGGATCTCCATGGGTTGATCCAAACCTGCCTCGATCTGGTCGCGGCGCGGGTGGCGTCCCGCAATGTCAAGATTCGCACCAGTCTGAAGGCAGCCCCGGATGTGGTTTTTACCGATCCCAATGGTCTCAAGCAGGTGATATTAAATCTGTGTTTTAACGCGGTGCAGGCGCAGGAAACCAGTGATCGGGAAAAACTGATCGGCCTTCACATCAGCACGGAAAACCGCGGCGATAAGATCTCATTTGCCGTGGGAGATGACGGACCGGGCATCACCGATGCCGCTCGTTTGCATTTATTCGAGCCCTTCCATTCGACCAAGTCGAACGGGTTTGGACTTGGCCTTACGGTCTGCACGGAAACTCTATCTCAACGCGACTCCCACATGACCCTGGATCCTTACGTTGAAGGAGAAGGGGCGGTGTTTCGCCTATCTCTACCGTGTCCGCCTCGTTCCTCCTAGCTACCGAAGATTCCGATCTGTTCAAAAAATGGGCTGCCCAGGTCCCGGACGGTGGTTCAGTGCTGACCTTGGAGGAAGTCTCCGCCTATCCCAGTTTGCCACCGGGACTCCCGGTGGTGGTTGTGGCGGACACCCTGGTGATGGAGAAAATTCCATCGGTAGTGGGGCGATGCCCGTTGGTGGCGGTCGGTCGGCCACACAGCGCTCAGTTTGAGCACATCAAACTGTCGGGTCGGGCCGTTCGTGGCATGGATCACGCGGAGAGTGAAGAACGGCTGGGCGATTTTCTGCCGCTCTTGGCGGAGATCGCCGAACGCCGCGCCGCGCTCGATTTGGTGACGGAGAAGAATCAACGGGTGGGGAACAGCACGCCACCGATGCCGGTGCCGTCTCCCCATGCTTCGATGGACATGTGGGACTTTCTGGAAGGGGCGGTGGAGAACATGGGCTCGCGCGAACGCTTGCTGGCGGAGTTTCGGCGGGCTTCCCGTCATGTCCTCAATGCTTCCCACATTGTGTTCTTTCTGCGGGACGAAGGGGAGTTTCGGGCCGACCGCGGTTCGTCCCATTGTTCGAGTGATGATCCGCTCATACTTTATCTTTCCACGCGCCCGGTGGTATTGGACGGCGCGGAGTGGCCGGGACCGGAAGATCCCTTGGCCGAGATGGCGGCGCGTAATCGCATGGCGCTCTGGGGAGCGCGGCTGCTCGTGCCGATGCACGACAATGGTCATCTCACCGGGGTGATCGCCTGCGGGGTGCGCAACGATGGCCAGCCTTACGACGAACAAGACAAGGCCCGGGCGGTTTCTTTCGCGCGATTGTTGCGGGAGTTTCTGCGGCAGAACAAACAGAGCAGTCGCCTGAGCGGGCTCTACGAGCGGAGTCTTATCGGTGATCGCTATTTTCCCCACACGCAATTGTTGGAGGCCGAAGAGGAACCACCCAACGAGATGCCGGTGGCGGTGCGGGCGCTGGTGGGGAAAGCCCGGCGGGATCGGGCGACGAGCCGATTGCGTCCCGGACCGGGACAACCGTTTCGCGCGGCCGCTGGCCTGGTTTCGGAGACCGGTGGCGCATGGGTGTTTTGGGAGGAAGCCAGCAATGATGTAGCCGATCGGATTCAGGATCAGCGCCGGAATCGCCTGGACCTGCTGCGGGACCTTTCGCTCACCCTCAATCACGAGGTCAGCAACTCGTTGGTGTCGTTGTCCGCCCTGGGTAAAGGACCGGGTAAACAACGGATTCCGGCGGCATTGCGAAAATCCGTTGAGACTGATGTCGCCCGTTTGAACCGGCTGAACGATGACCTGGTGCAGCTTGCCGAGTTCGCGCTGAAACGGCCGGAGAAAGCGGACTTGCGGAATATCTTACAGGAAGCGGGTGAAGCCGTGGGCACGCCGGTCGAGGTGCCGCCTGATCCGGTGGAGATCGCGGTGGTCGGTGAGTTGGTGCGCTACGCGTTGGAGTCGCTGATCCGCACGGTGGCCGAAAACCAACCTCATGATTCGGCACCGGATCTGAAGGTGCAACTGCGGGCCACCGGCGAAGGCTTGGAGATGACCGCCTTGATTTCCCTGCAAGGGAATGGATTGGAGTTGGAAGGTATCCTGCCTGATCCGGATCCTAACCAAGTGCCCAATCAGGGACGCCTGGCGGTCTTTATTGCCAAGGAGATCGTCCGCTTGCACGGCGGTGATATCCATGCGGGACCGGGGATGGAGGGCACCGAGATTCTGTTATCCCTGAGGCGGTGGTGATGTCATCCAGCCATGCAAGCGCAAAGGCTCTCATAGCGGCCCTCTGCGCACGATCAGATGTCGAGGCGGTAACCCTGTTTGGCTCGCGAGCCCGTTCCCGCGATGATTCCGGATCAGACGCCGGATCGGATTATGATATTCAGGTGATCGCATCTCATCCCGACAGGCTACTATGCCGAGATTGGGCTGAATCGGTGGTGGGTGAAGGCGCCATCGTGGGATGGTGCCGACGCGACGCCATGGGGGCCGCGATGAAGGTGTCCATCCTGCTGACCAATGAAGAATTGGATATCGTGCTGGTGCCGGCTCGTCGGATGCGGACGGCGCGCTGGGCGCTTCGTTTGGGGCTCCATCCCCGCAGTCGTCCCATTCCCCACCAATTGGACCCTTTGGTCTTGGTCATGGGCCG
>CAKZMS010000070.1 GCA_937128785.1 uncultured Opitutaceae bacterium
TCCGGCATGAGAATATCCAACATCACCAGGTCCACCTCCGCGCGCTCCAGAATCTCAAGGCCGCCCACGCCCCGATCCGCCGTGATCACGGTAAACCCCATCCGTTCGAGTCGGCGACCGATGACTTTCAGATTCATCCGATCGTCATCCACCAACAGCAGCCTCGCGCCTTCATGGCCTTGACTGGCAGCAAAGGGCGTCATCGTGCCCGAGGATTTTTCATTCTGCGCGACCAGACTGGTCACGGCGCCGGCGGAATCATCCGCGGGCTTGCCGCCGTCAATCGCGCGGTGCAATCGCACCAGCGACTCGTTGAGCGCCAATATATCCGCCCGCAAGACATCGGACCCGGTCACCGGCATCGCTTCCAAGGCTTTGCGGCAGTCTGACTCCAAACCGCTCACCCGTTCGCCCAACTCGGTGACGAGACTCCTAACCTTTTCCGTGATCGGTTCCTTGCTCTGATGATTGAGCAGATCATTCAGCCTTCCGGTGATCTTTTGGGCACCGTCCCGGAGAGAGCTCAACGTCGAGTCCAGGCATACCTTTTCGGCAGGCGAAGCCACGTCCTCGACCAGATCCAGCAGCCCCAATACCTGCCCCAGCGGCACGGTGACGCGGTGTTTCCAGCGCGCGACCCGGTGCAACTCGACTGTGGTCGAGTCATGCTCGGAGGGCGAGGCGGAAGACGTCATCGGGCTTATTGCAGGGGATTTACCCTAAGGCTGTCCAACCCATTTGGGCCTATCGCTCGTTCTGCCCCTTGCGTGGGCGGGAATTTCCCTGCTGAGTTGCGCTCATGCAGTTGACCAAACACTGGGCCGTGGTGCTGGAGGATTACGTCATCGATCTCGCTTGGGCGGCCGATGGTGCGTCGGTCGTGGCCGCCTCGGCGGACGGTCCGGTTTCCGTTTTCGACTTGGCCGACGGAGCGGTGAAACACGTCCTGCCTGGCGACGAAGATGGCACGAACGCCATCGCCGCGCATCCGACCCTGCCTATCCTCGCTTCCGGAGGCCAGGACGGCGTCGTCCGGCTGTGGGACATCGCGGCCGGCCAAGCGGTGGCCTCGGTTGCGCTCGAAGCTGGGTGGATTGATCACCTCAGCTGGTCACCAGACGGCAAAACGCTCGCGGCGGCGGCGGGCCGCACCCTCGTGCTGTTCAACCCGGATGGCACCGTGCGCCACACGTTCGATCCCGCACCCAAAACCATCAGCGCCATCGCGTGGCAACCCGCCGGCGGTTGCCTCGCGGCCGCTTATTTCGGCGGGGTGGTGATGTGGGATGCGGATGATTACATCGCCCAGCAGGAATTCGCCTACGCCAACGGCATCCACACACTCGCGTGGTCGGCGGACAGCCGGTGGCTGGTATCGGGCAATCAGGATCCCAGTGTGCACCTCTGGCTGCCGGAGAAGGAAGACGAGTTTCACATGAGTGGCTATGAATCCAAAGTGAAGCACATCTCGTTTGATCGCACCGGTCGTTGGCTCGCGACCAGTGGTGGTCGGGAAGGTTGCGTATGGGATTGCGAGGGCGACGGGCCCGAAGGCCGCGAGCCCGCCATGCTGCCACACGACGCTCCGATGTGCGCGGTGGCCTACCAGAATCAACACGGCATCGTCGCCACCGCCGCCCAGGACGGCACGGTGCGGCTGTGGAGCCCGGAGCGCCAAAACCCCCTGCGGGCCAACGTCAAACTCCCGCACCCCGCCACCCAGTTGGCTTGGGCTCCGGACGACAGCTATCTGGCGATCGGTAACGAACAGGGCGTCGCTTATGTGCTCAAGGTGGAGTCTTGATGGTCTTGCTCCCGCTGCATTGATCACCTGAATTGAATCGGTCATGTCCGCTGACACCCATCCTCCCGAACTGCCCAAGCCTACGCTGTTCATCAGCTATGCATCGCAGGACCGGGATGCCGCCCGCCGGATCCGCGACACGTTGATCGCGCAAGGGATCGACGTTTGGTATGACGAGGAAGAGCTGACGGGAGGAGACGCTTGGGATCAGATGATCCGCCAACGTATCCGCGAATGTGACTACTTCATGCCTGTCATCTCGGGCACCACCCAGCGACGGCGCGAAGGCTATTTCCGTAGGGAATGGCGCCAGGCGGCCGAGCGCACCCTGGATATGGCCGATGACGTGATGTTCATTCTGCCAGTCAATATTTCGGAGGTGGGCGAAGCAACCGCCCGGGTTCCCGAACAATTCAAGAATGTGCATTGGACCCGTTGCTCCGACGGCGAGCCCAATGCCGCGCTGACGGAACTCGGTCGACGCATTCTGCGTGGTGATGACGCCGTGCCCGCGGCCAAACCATCCGTCCCCCGTACGGTCCGAGCGAAAGCCCCCGCCCCGCAATCGACTGAGCCCACGGGACGAAAAGGCAAACACCTGCCCCCCTATCCTCCCCAGCCTCAGCGCACGGAAAATGAGGCGGCGTGGCTGCACGTGTTCAATCTGATGGTCTGGGTGGTACGTTGCATGTATCGCGCCTACATCGGGTTTCCCCGCATCCTGCGAATCATCGTCATCCTGTGGCTGTTGGTAATGTTGATGAAGAGCTGCCAAGGCCCCGAAGTCAGCGGGCCGACAAACGACATCCCGGATCCCGGATTGCAGGAGCTCTTGGATGAGGTGACCGGTCCGAACACCCTCAGTGATCTACCTGGCGAAGCGGACGACGAGGGAGAGGTAAGCGGTTTTGGAAAATTCCTGGGAGCGGTCGCCGATATCGCTCAAGCCGGCCGCACCCTGGCCATGACTCCGTTTTACACCGGCGAAGCAACGGCCGAGCACGATGAGTATGCCGATCAGGTGTTTCAAGACACGCTCGGCCGACTGCAGCACGCGCACCGGGAGGAGCTTTCCTTCAGCCCGATGCCACTCGGGATCGATCCCACCCCGACGGCGCTGGCCCAACGCATCGGCCGCACGGAAGCCACTTACCTTCTGACGGGTTGGGTCGAGGCCGAGACCGCGGAGCAATCCGCCCGACTCCATGTCGTGCTGCATCCCGCCGACCCAGCGCGCCCGCGCTGGATTGACTCGTTTGCAATCGCAGATCACTCCCCTCAGGCCGTCGCCGAAATCATCGCTGCTCAAATCGCAGAGATCGGAGTATTCGAGTCACCTTCGACCGAAGCTCCCTGAGCCCGAACCGACCCGATGCACAACCTGATCCCGGCCGCGGACGATCGTTCGCAGATCGACCCCAGTCACACGCGGGCGATCAAAACCTGGGTGGCCGAGGAACTCCGACTGGGCGAAGACGATGTCGTTTCCGTGATGGAGTCCGGCTGCGTCGATCCCGGCTGTCCACTGGTCGAAACCACCATCGCCGTGTTTGGCGCGGACGGCCGCACCCGCCACTGGAAACTCACCCGGCAACGGTTTGCCGTCGCGAAATTCATCGTGAAACAAGCGCTCGCCCAAGCGCCTAAAATCTCCTAAGGCTTCGACTCGAATCGTGGAGTATCGGCGAGAGTTTTTGAAAAAGTCCCTGTGGTCCGCCCTCGCATTGTGGGCGGCTCCGCTTGGCGTCTGGGCGGCCGACCCGACCCAACACATCGTGAAAAAAGGCGATACGCTGAGCGCTATCGCCAAGAAATACGGTACCTCGATCAAAGCCCTCAAGGCCGCCAACGGACTCAAGTCCGACACGATCCAAGTCGGGCAGAAACTGAAACTTCCCACGTCGGCGATCTCCGGCATCCACGTCGTCAGCAAGGGCGAGACATTGAGCGTAATCGCAGTTTCCTACGGCACGAGCGTGCGAAGACTCAAAAGCGATAACGGACTTAAATCGGACCTCATCAAAGTCGGGCAAAAGCTCAAAGTGCCGGGGGGCGGCAGCAGGGGGAGTCCCGCATTTCTCGCGCCGGTCATCGCCGCGACGAATCGGGTCCGCGTCGACTCGAACCGCTGGCGCTACATCGTCTGTCACCACAGTGCGATCGAGGCGGGCAATGCCGAGGTCTACGGACGTGCCCACAAGCGCCGCGGCATGGAGCACGGGTTGGCGTATCACTTTGTCATCGGCAACGGTAAGGATTCCGGCGACGGCGAGATCGAGATCGGTCCCCGCTGGACCAACCAGCTGCGCGGCGGCCATGTGCGCAGCACGCGGGTGAACGACAGCGGCATTGGCATCTGCATCGTGGGCAATCTCCAAAACCATGCTCCGACCCGGCGTCAGCGCCAAGCGATGAACGAGCTCCTCGATTTTCTCGCCGAAGGTCACACCCGCCGTGGAGTGAGCGTCACCGTGCACAAGCGGGTGGACAAAAACCACACCGTCTGCCCCGGCCGCCACTTCCCTTACGGCGACCTGGATCGATTCGCTTAGCGAACCAAATATACCGCCATACGGCGTTAAACGATCGTCATAACGGATACGTTACGCGTTTATCATCCCCTCATAAAGGCCACAATCTTTCACGTATTAATTTCGTGCATAATGGGTTATGAATCCCACTAGATGATACTGAGATTAATTATCATCTAAACTTGACTTGATACCCAGTCTCATCAGAAAAGACCTATCTTCTGCGAATAGGTCTCATTTTCAATGTGGTCGAAACAAGGAAGTCCGGAATTCGAACCCTTTGGGGTTCGGTCACGAACGCATCGCCGCCGGGTTTGGTCGCCCGGCGGCCTCCGCCAAACCTCCACTCCCTTTCATCCATCATGCAAAACTCATTCAACCCACTGACTCGTCCCAGCGTTCCTTCGCTTTCACGTCTCATCACCGCCGCCGTCATCGCCGGCTGTCTCATGGCGTCGACTGCTTTGGCTGACTCGATCGATGACAACGACGATGCGGTCGAACTCTCCGTCTTCCGGGTGGAAGCCGACAAACTCGATCAGGGCGTCGCCGATCAACTCACCACGTCTCGCCGCCTCGGCGATCTGACCACTTCTGTCCCCCGCTCAGTGGTGGTGGTGGATCGCTTCCGCATCGAGGACCGCGGCGCGATCAGCATCCAGGACACGCTCAACTACACTCCCGGCATCACCACCGGTCCTTACGGATTCGACTCCCGCTTGGACGCCACCCGCGTGCGCGGCATCGATCCGCTCAAATTCCAAGACGGCTTCCAATCCCTTTTCGGATTCTACAACAACACCCGCGCCGACATCTACACGCTCGAACAGGTCGAGGTCGTCAAAGGCCCCGCTTCGGTCCTCTATGGCCGCGGCGCCCTGGGTGGCATCGTCAACTCCGTGACCAAGCTGCCACGGGCCGAGACCCGCCATGAGCTGGAGGTTCAATACGGCTCGTTCGACCGCGCGCAAATCGCCGGCGACTTCACCGGTGCGATCGATGCAGACGGAAAATTCCTCTACCGCGTCGTCGGGGTCTATCGTGACAGCGGCACGCAGGTGGATCACGTGTCGGACGACGCTCGCGTGATCACGCCTTCGTTCACCTGGGCTCCCCGTGATGGCACGCGCCTCACCGTGTTGGGCAACTTCCAGGAAAACCACGGCGGCCAGACCCTGCAGTTTCTGCCCAACGAAGGCACGCTCCTCCCCGGTCAACGCATCCCGGTAAACACTTTCATCGGCGAGCCTGGCTGGGATCGTTACGACACCGAGCAGGAATCCTACGCCCTCTTTTTCGAGCATGAGCTCAACGATACCTTCACGGTCACGGCCAACACCCGCTACACCGACGGCTCCTCGCTCTACCGTTCCCACTGGGTGGCCTACGACGGCGCCGATCCGATCATCGCTGACGACGGCACCATCAACCGCACGATTTACGACGCGCCCGGGTCCAGCGAAGCGTTTACGACCTACGGCACCATCGCCGCCCGCTTCGACACCGGTTCGGTCAACCATCACCTCACTATCGGGTTCGATGCCCAGGATATTACTATTGATGGCGACAACTACTACGGCTGGGCCGCGGGCGGACGCATCAACATCTACGAGCCCGTCTACGGCAACCTCGCTCCGGTCGGCGACGTCATCGACTATCCCGCCACCATCACCAATCAGTTCGGTTTATTCGCGCAAGAGCGCATGACCTACGAGAACTGGACGCTCGCCCTCGGCCTGCGCTACGACGACGTGCGCACGCACAGTCTCGGCAACCCGACACCCAACATCGACGACGACGCCACCACCGGCGATATCGGCCTGATCTACCAGGCTCCGCGTGGCTTTACCCCTTACGTGAGCTACGCCGAATCGTTCGAGCCTCTCGGCACCGCCATTGGTTTCGACGGTTCCGTCCAACAACTCGACCCCAAGACCGGTGAGCAATTCGAGGTCGGCCTGCGCTATCAGCCCCTGGGCACTCAAACGCTCTTCACGATCTCGGCCTTCAACATCACCGAAAAAGAACGTCCGCTCTCCAACGGCCTTTTTGTGACCCAGACCAACGTCGAAACCGAAGGTGTCGAGTTAGAGGTCGACAGCCGCTGGCGCGACTTCCGTTTCCAAGGCGGTTACAGCTATGTCGATGCGAAGGACGGCGCCGGCAACCACCTCGTCACTGTACCCGACCACCAAGCAACCGGCTGGGTGACCTATGAACCCCGCGAAGGCGCCTGGCAGAACTTCCGCACCGGTGTGGGGGTGCGCTACGTCGGCGAGCGTTGGGACGGCACGGACACCTTGAGTGCCCCGCCCTACACGCTGCTCGACCTGATGGTCGGCTACGACTTCGAGACCGTGCGTCTTCAACTGAACGTCACCAACGCCGCGGACGAATACTACGTGGGCACCACCGACGGCGGCCGCGCCTTCCTCGGCGCCGCCCGCAACATCATCCTCTCCGCCAAGTATCGATTCTGAGCCACTCTCTTTCTCGATCTGCTTCATCCGGTCAGCCCGAGCCATGCGCTCAAGCAGGCCGCAGATAGAAAGAGAACAAGGAAAGATTACGTCCCCGGTTATTCCCAAGGGTTCACCCATGCGCAAACGACTCTGGCAACTCCACTCCTGGCTCGGCCTCATCGCCGGGCTCGGCTTGGTGGTCATTGGCCTCACCGGCAGTGTGCTGGTGTTTCACCGGGAGATCACGCGCGCCCTGAATCCGGAGATCGTGCTCCGCGAGAGCGCGCCGGACGCCGAGCGCCTGGCCCTCGGGCCCATGATCGATGCCGTCGAGGCGGCACACCCCGACTTCTGGGTGCGCGGCTGGCTGCTTTATCACGAAGGGCCGGACCGGGACATCGCCTACCTGACACCGCACAGTGACGCCAACGCCTGGTATGTGCAGCACGTCGATCCCGCTACCGGCGATATCAGCGGTCCGCCGGTGCCGCGCGATGAGACGATCTACGGCTGGTTCGTCGAGCTTCACTACACGTTCTTCGCCGATCATCTTGGCATGGGGATTACGGCTGTCTTTGCGGTCATTTTCCTGATCCTCAGCTTCACGGGCATTTACCTGCACCGCGCGTTTTTCAGCACCCTGTTTCGCCTGCGCTGGGGTCAGAGCT
>CAKZMS010000071.1 GCA_937128785.1 uncultured Opitutaceae bacterium
TACGCGGATGAGCTGCGGAGACTCCACCGGAGTGGGGGTTTGGACCTCGTAAAACGAAGCCGGAAGCTGCGCATAGGAGTTGTCGAAAGGGATGGCCATGGACTTACGCAACCGTAGCACGGATTTTTCCAAATGCGAATCGTGTCCAGTCCGTCCCTTTTAGATTCTCGCCAGCGATCGAGTGGGTGGTCAGTTTCCCCTCCTACCCCATGAAAGAGCGCCTTACTTCCCAAGACTTCGACCAGGAACTCCTGGATCTCTACGACTACTACGTTCACGGCCGTTTGGACCGCCGGGAATTTTTGGACCAAGCCAAGAAGTTTGCCGTGGGCGGCGCCACCGCCGCCGCCCTGCTCGGTATGTTGAATCCGCAATACGCGCTGGCCACGCAAGTCGAGCCGGATGATGAGCGCATCAAGACCCAGCGGCTCAATTATGATTCCCCGGAAGGACACGGCGACATGCAGGGCCTGCTGGCCTGGCCGGCCAATGCGACGGGCAAACTTCCCGCCGTGGTCGTGGTGCATGAGAACCGAGGCTTGAATCCCTATATCGAGGACGTGGTGCGCCGGTTGGCCTTGGCGGGCTATCTGGCGTTTGGCCCGGATGCCTTGTATCCACTGGGTGGTTACCCGGGCAACGATGACGAGGGTCGCACCATGCAGCGGAAGCTGGAGCGCCCGAAGATCGTGGAAGACTTCATCGCCGCAGCGAAGGTGCTGCACACGCATGAGCACTCCACCGGCAAGGTCGGGGTGGTGGGCTTCTGTTTTGGGGGCTACATGTCCAACACGCTGGCGTGGCGGATTCCTGACATTATTTCCGCGGCCGTGCCCTACTACGGCGGCCAACCCAGTGCCGAGGAAGCCGCCCTGATCAAGGCGCCGCTCCTAATTCACTACGGGGAACTCGACCAACGCGTGAATGCGGGATGGCCGGCCTACGAGGAAGCGCTCAAGGCCAACGATATCGACTACACGATGCACATGTATCCGGGCGCGAACCACGGCTTCCACAACGATACAACTCCACGTTACGACGAAGACTCCGCCGAACTCTCCTGGGAACGCACCTTGGCGTTCTTCGACCAGCACCTGCGCTGATTCCGCAACCCTCGCCGCGCCTACGGGATCGCGTAGATCTCGACCAACGCCTCACCGGTATCGCCGGACGCGCCGCTGACCTGCACGGTGTAGGAACCGGGGTCGAGGGTGAGTTGTAGGGCGGCGTCCCTGCTGCCGGGTGTCAGGGCGAAAGCTCCCAGCGGGGTGAACGTGGTGCGCAGTGGCCCCCACCAGTTGTCGTTCTCCGCCACCTTGGTCTGGGCGGCATCAAACACGCGAAGCAACGGGTCCGCCAGGGCGCCCGATACCCCGAAGTCGGCCAGGGTGGGTCCCACTCCGCGAATCAACACGGTTCGCGGGGTCGTTCCCTCAATGACAAAACCGGCGATCAATACCTGGTCTCCGTCGCCCACAAAATTGCGAGCGGACACGTTGGTGATCTCAATGGCATCATCATCCCCCGCGTCGTACGCCTCGAGCAGCACGATGCCTTCGCCGGTGCCCTGGATGTGGGCGGTGTGGGGTCCATGCACGGGCTGGACCAGGGCGGCGTCGGTACTGCCCGAATCGAAGGGGAAGGCGCCGAGCTCGGCCATGGTCGGAGCCAGGGTTTCGGTCCAGTCGTCGTTCTCGGCCACCGCGGTGTTGCCCGCATCATAGATGGTCATGCGGGGGTCCGGATGGGCTCCGGTCAGAAAGGCGGACAGCCCCGGCCCGACCGCGCGCACGAGCAGGTCCTTGGCGCCGCCGTCCGTGACGAAGCCTACGATCAGGTTCTGGTTGGGCGCCAGCGGGGTGCGCACGGAGAGGTTGGTCAGGCGACTGTCCGAGGCGGGAATTTCGTCGGAGGCGGGACTCCAGTCCGGCCCCGGCACCCAGAATTCCCCGCCCACCTCGTAGGCGCCGACGTCGGGGGCGGATCCCACGAATCCGTCGGTGATGCCGGCGACGGTTTCGCCCGCATCGATGAGGGGGCTGCCGGCTTGCAGCATGAAATTGGACTGGGCGATGGAAACAAACGGGGCGGTGGCGGCTTGGCGGTTGTTGCGGAAGGTATTGTCGAGGGTCTCGTCCTCGGTGACGTTGCCGGCGCCTGAGTCCCACCACGTCCGGGTGTCGGACAGGTTGTTGATCAGGATGTTGTCGCGCACATCCGTCGGCACGCCGTTGCGTACGGGTATCCAGGAAAGGATGACGGCGTAGTCCTGCCCCTCGTCGTCATCGTAACCGACGTTCCAGAATGTGTTGTTGTAGATCTCGTTTTCGACGGCGGTCCAGTTGAAGTGGAGTCCGCCCCACTCAACGTCCCAGACCACGTTGTGGTGCACCCGGAACCCGGCGGCGTTGTTGTCCAGGTAGATGCCGGTGGAGTGGCCCGAGGTGTAGTAGGGGGAGTAGGCGCTGTAGAACCAGTTGTGGTGAATCTCGACGTCCACCGGGGTGCTGTTGCCCGTGACGTAGAAGAGGCCGCCGTCGGTGTTGGCCAGCAGGCCGTCGGAAATCTCGTTGTAGCTGAGGACGCTGCCCGGGCCGGTGACCCGGGTCACGTCGCGGGCCGATCCGTAGATGCGGTTGCGGGTGACGAGGGCGTTGGGGCCGCTGGAGCGCAGGGGACTGCAGTGGTTTCCTTGCTTGTCGAAGTTCCGGATAATGCAGTTGCGCACCGTCGTGTTGGTGGCGTTCATCCCGATGTTGATCCCGGTGGCGGAGCCCTCCTCGACGAGGGAGCGTTCGATGGTGTTGTCGGTCCCGTAGAACAACACGGCCGCGCCGCCGGCCACGGCACCGTCGGCGTCAGTGATGAGGGTGTTCACGCATTCGCGGACGATCAGGTTGGTGAACGTGTTGTGGTCGCCGTTGATTCGCAGGGGCGCTCCAAAGAATGTCAGGCCGTCGATCTCGATGTGGTCACGCGACAGATCGAGCGTGCGTTCCCGCACGGCCACCTCGACGGTGCCGGCGGCCGGGTGCACGCCACCAGGGGCCTGGTAGTAGAGGGTCTCGGTGGCCTCGTCGTAGTACCACTCCCGGTCGTTGACCAGGGCCTCCAGCTTGCCCATCAGGTAGAAGATGCCCCGGTGGCCGTTTTCCAGGCGGCTGGGACTGTGGGTGCCGAACGGCCAGAAGTCGGGAAAAGGGGTGAATGAAAGCCGGTTGGCGGCGGCATCGATTCCCGTAATCTGGCGCTGCACCGCACAGCCACTGTGGGCGCCCAGCCAGAACATGACGCCCTCATCCCAATAATCAGGCAGGTCGTCGTGGGTGATGAAGGAATCACTGTAGGAGCCGGCCGTCGTCTTGATGTGGTAGGCGTCGTAGGTAAAGGGATTGCCGTCGGTGTCGTTGGGCCAGCGCGCCAACTGCTGGGCGGCATCGTTGAAGAAGACCATGTTCTGGTTGCCGAGGGGCATGTTGACGGAGGCGGCCCGATGGATCTTCCCCGCGTGCACCTCCCAACCGGTAACCGACTCGGTCGCGGAAACGACCACGGTCTCGCCCGGGGCAGCCTGGTAACGGATGGGCGATGCGGCGGTGCCGTCGGCTCCGGGCCGCAGCAGCTCCCGGTAGGTCCCGGCGTGGATGATACAGGTGTCTCCCGCCACCATCACCGCGGAGGCCTGGGTAATGGTGTGGAAGGGAAAGGCGGCGGAGCCATCCTGGGTCGTCTCCCGGGATGCCTGGTTCACGTGATACTCCACCCCCAAAGCCAGAGGAGCGGCGAGAAGAACGATGGCGGCGAGGAAACACCGGAACGATTGCATGCAATATGTAAATGCCTGATCGGCAGTCTTCGCACGCGGAAAGTTCCCCCCGTTCACTTAAACGGTAAACGAAGTGGAGGTGTGGGCGGCGGACTGAAGGGATCCGGCCGGCGAGTGGTTCTCAGTTCCCGTAGACCCAGGCTGTCATCTCGTCGGCGAGTTGCTCCAGATCTATCCCCAATTGCTCGCGGTTCACGGTCACGACCTGTTGCGACATCCGGACGGGGAGTGACTCGGCGCCGTGGTAGGCACCGAGGATGGCTCCGGCGAGGGCGGCCACGGTGTCGTTGTCGCGGCCGTAGTTGGTGATGAATACCATCGTCGGTTCGAACTTGAAGTCGTGGAAGAGCATCGCCGTAAGCGTGATCAAATAAATTTCGGCGGGGTGAAATGACACCTCGCGGTTGGCTTCATCCAACATGTCGAAAGCGCGACGTAGTTGGGCGTAGGCGAGGGGATCGAGGTGAGCGAAGGCTTCGGGGACGTCCATCGGTTCTGCCTCGGGATCGAGCTCGACCGCTCGCGCCTCCATCGCGATGCGGCGGGCGTGTTGGAAAAATCGATACGCACTGCGGCCCACCAGGCGACTGGCGAAGTAACCCTCGGGGTCGACCGAGCGGTTCACGTTGAGAATCTTGTCGTGGGGGCGTGAGCCGGAACGACGTTCGTTGTCGGGCGTAAAGCCCGACCCACGGGGAACTGCATCCTCTGAGGTGGGTCGGGCTTTATGCCCGACTTGCGTTGGGTCGGCGGCAAAGGCGGCGGCAGTCATTGCGGCCACCAGCCCGGTAAGATCGCGGGCGTAGCCGAGATCGAAGATGCCGAGTTCGTAGGCGAGTTGGTAAGCGGCTTCCGGGTCAGCGGGTCGGGCGGCGGCCAGCATGGGCGCGTAGAGCATGCCGGCGCAGGTCATTTCGCCGCCGTAGAATTTGTGCAGCGCGTTGCTGTAGCCAGCTAGGTCGTCCTCCGCGTAGGGCTTGGCGATGAGCGCCCACTCCTGCAGAAAATTCATCTTCATGAGCTTCTCCTCGTAAGGCTGGGGGTCGAAGCCCTCGGTCGCCTTCAGTTGGGCGATCCGCTGTTCGTAGCGCGCGACCAGAAACGAAGCAAAGTCGGTGGCGGATTCCTGGCCGGGAGTTTGGGTGCGGAGGAAATCGATGGTGATTTCCTTCCAGCGGGTGTCGTCGGTGGTGCCGCCGGCGGGCAGGTTGTGTTTCCACGTCCCCTCGGCGGACGGAGCCCGCACCATGTCATCGAGTTGTTCGACGAAGCCGTAGTCGAATTGGATGGCGTCGCGGCGCCACATCTCGGAGGGAGCCCCCATGGCATCCCCGATGGCGGATCCGATGAGCAATCCCAGCACTTTGTCGTGGTAGACTTCACGGGGGAGGGCAGGAACAGTGGCTGGTGGGGACACTGATGCCACCGAAGAGGTAGCTGACGACGGGGAAGTCGTCTCACAACCGGTCGTGAAGATCAGGATGGAGACCAGCAGACAAGCGAGGCGGGGCATGCCTGATTGCTGCAGGTCCGACGGTTCGGGGGCAACGCTGTTCGGAGCAGGACCCGATCGATTCTGCCGTCTCAATTCGTCACGGACTTTCACTGATTTTCAGTCCTTTCCGGCTGGTGAATTATGACGATAGTGTTACAGTTTGATTCAATCGGTTACCCCGCCGCATGGAATCCCATCTCTACCTCAGCCTCATACCCGAGGCGCTCATCTTATCGCAACTCCCGCCCGCCGAATTCGGCCGCTACATCGCTACGGGCTCCAAACGCCAGATCGAAGGGCCGGCCGTGTTTATCGAGGTGGATATGTCCGCCGACCTCGACGTTTTCCGGATCAAGGAAGCCATGGAACGCTGCGTCGCCCACGGCGATGGGTCGCCGCGTCGCTCGGTCTACGTCGCGATCCACGACGTGCTCCAGCGGATGCCGCTCGACGCTCTGCAATGCGCCTATCTTACCACTCCCGCCGGAGTTTCCCTGCCCCTGCCTCCGGGGGACTGGACCGCGCGGGACGATCGGGAGGCCAACTTCCTCTATCAGGAGCTGGGTCCGGTCTACCCGCGGGTGGCGAGCCGATTGCGACCCAAGGCGTTTTGCGATGCCGTGACGGATCCAGACGAGTTTGTTTCGGTGCCGGCGATCGCGTTTCTTGATCTCAAAATCGGCGGACTCGCCTACAACCCGGAGCGGATGGATGTGCCCGGCACGTTGTATTCAGTTTCTGATCACATCCGGGAGTGCTTCGACTCGTTGTCGGGCAAGGTCGGTCGGCCGACCAAGATTGTAAATCGCGGGCTGCGGCCCGACCTGTTGTTTTATTTGGTGCGCAGTGGATTGTTCGTCGGGGGCGGCGGGAAGATGAAATACTTCCCCATGCCTGATGCCGACACGATCGAGTCCGATCATCACCTGTGGTGGCATTCCGCTCAGGCGATGAAGGGCTACTGAGCCCGTTTCCCCTTTTTACCCCTAAACCTCACTTAGCCGGCGAATCCTCACCGGTGGTCCTTTGTTCACTATGCAGAGTCTTCATGTTTTGGTGCCCGTGCTCGGCCTCATCGGTCTGGCCGTGGCCGGAACCTTGTTTTTTCGTCTCCGGCGGCAGTCGGGTGGCGAAGGTAAAGTCGCTGAGATCGGCGAGCAGATTCACTCGGGCGCGATGCTTTTCATGCGCCGGGAACTGCGGTTGATCGCGCTCTTCGCCGTCGTGGTCGGCGGCATGTTGATCTTTAAGGACCCCTGGGAGTCGCTGGCGTTTTTTCTAGGCGCGTTGGCCTCGTCGCTCGCCGGCTGGGTGGGCATGTATGCCGCGACGCACATCAACGTGCGCACCACCGTTGCGGCGCACGAGAAAGGCTCGGGCGCGGCGCTGACCACGGCATTCTTTGGCGGTTCGATCATGGGTCTCACCGTCGCCTCGATGGGGCTCCTGGGGGTGGGCGGTTTGTTTCTGTTCTTTGGGGGAACGGCCGAGGATGGGCACGTGATTCACGGCTTTGCCATGGGCGCTTCGTTGGTCGCTATCTTCTTTCGTATCGGTGGCGGCATCTTCACCAAGGCGGCTGATGTCGGCGCCGATTTGGTCGGTAAAGTGGAGGCGGGTATTCCCGAGGATGATCCGCGGAACCCGGGCGTGATCGCGGACACTGTAGGCGACAACGTCGGCGACGTGGCGGGCATGGGTTCCGATTTGTTCGAGTCCTACTGCAACGCGATGATCGCCTCGATGGCCATTGCCGCGACGTTGGTGGCCTCGCAGTGGGAAGCGATTGCCCAGAGTCCGCTCGACCTGATGTTCCTCCCGCTCGCACTGGCTTCGACCGGGCTGCTGTGCTCGTTCGTCGGCATCACGATTGTGAAGGTGTTTTCCGGTCTGGCCCCGGCCAAGGCCTTGCGGACCGGCACGATGAGTGCGGCGCTGCTGTTTGTGCTCGCGGCGGCCGGCATCATTACCTCGGCCGATGTCAGTATGAAGGTGTGGATGTGTGTGCTGCTCGGTTCGGTCGGCGGTATCACCATCGGGCTGGCCACGGAATACTACACCGGCGGCAAGCCGATGCGTTCCATCGCCGCCGCCGCCAAGACGGGTGTCGCGACGGTGATCATTCGCGGGCTCGCGGTGGGCAT
>CAKZMS010000072.1 GCA_937128785.1 uncultured Opitutaceae bacterium
TCCGGGGCGGAGATCAACTTCTACAACGGCTATACCTTCAACGATGGCACCTCTGCCCCGAATGGCGGAGACATCAACCTAAACTCGGGCACGTTCACCCTCAACGATTCGGTAAGCCTCGGCCAACACGCCGGCGCTTTCGGTGGCACCCTCGCCGGCACCCATACCATTAGCGGTCGCCTGGAAGTTGATGGCGCGGTGTTTGACTCCTCCGGCACCACCACCATCGCCAGCGACGGAGCCGTGGAATTCGGGAATATAGAGGACAACCCCCTCGATCGCTCATTCGTGAACAACGGCAAGATTCTCTGGAGCGACGGTGACATGACGGGCAGCGGAGAAAACTCGCTCACCAACAACGGCGAGTTCGCCGTGTCAGTGGACGGAACGTTTGGATCCGCCGCGGATGACTTTTCCATCCAGAATGACGGCAAGTTCATCAAGACCGGCGGGACCGGCACGACCACCATCGACGTGCCGTTCACCAACAACGGCACGATCGCCGCGGAGACCGGACAATTCCACTTCACCGATAACCTCACCTTCGGAGCCAACGCCACGTTGGGCGGCGGCGTGCAGTTCGACGCTCCCGTTTCTCTCTCATCATCGTCCACCTTGGCCGGCAATGGGACTATCATGGGCAGCATCACCACAGGCGGAACGGTATCGCCGGGCAACAGCATCGGATCTCTTTCGATCACCGGAGACCTCACGCTGCTCTCCTCCTCCAATTCGTTTTTTGAAGTCAGCGGCTCAACGGATCCGGCCAGCTCCGACACCGTTTCCGTGTCTGGCACATTGACGCTGGCAGGAACGCTTTCCTGGAATTTGCTCGCATCGCTTGATCCGGTACAAACCGACGTCTTCACCCTTTATTCCGCTAGTTCGCTAACGGGAACCTTTGAAAACGTGGCCAATGGCGGCCGCCTCTTCAACTCCGACAAGAACCGGTCGTTTGTCGTAAACTACGGTCCGTCCAGTGCGTTTGATGTGAACAGCGTCGTGTTCTCGAATTTCACCTTCACTCCCATCCCGGAACCTTCCACCTGGGCACTCATGGCTCTCGGTTTGGGACTGGTGGGCATGCGGATCACGCGGAGACCCCGACGCTCATAAGCAGGCCAACGAGGGCTGCCCTAAGCCGGTGCGAGCTCGTCGCATTGCGCTTCGCGCAACAACCGGTTGGTGATCTCGATCCAACCGTGTGGCCCCCTGCCCGTCACCCGTTCGAGTTGGGGCAATCCCAAATCCGCCCAGCTCCCGTCTTCGCGGGCCACCAGAAACGGTCGATCCACGGCCTCCAGTAGCGGCAGGTCATTGGCGCTGTCCCCCACGGCCAAGGTCCTCACTTCGCGGCCGTAGGCGGATTGATACATCTCGGTGATGGCCCGGACCGCCTTGCCCTTGTCGGTGCCCGAACCGGTCACGGTATGGAACCGGCCACCGTGCCGGCATTCCAAACCTTCCGCGGCGAACTCCCGATCCAACTCCTGCCATTGGTCATCGTCCAACTGGTCGATGATCGTTTCGCTGTACTCCCGGTTCCGCGCCCTCGCCGCGGCCTCCGGAGCCAGTCCACTGAGCTCGGCAAGCTGCTGATCAGAGATATCTCGATAACCCCGCAGGGCCAGTCCCGTTCGGGCCCGCACTCGTTCGAGTCGCGCGAAAACTTCATCCCCCCCCATGCCCAGCACTTTGACTTTACGACCAGGTTCTCCGGAGGCAGGCGGCCAATCCCCGGTCGGCAGACCCGCTGCATCCGGCACAATGATCGCCGCACCGTTCTCCACGATGCTGGGAATCGAACGGATCTGGAGACTCTGGCGCAAAGCGCGTTGCTCGCTGGCGGTTTTGGAGGAACAGAAGAGAACCGGAACTCCCAGTTCACGCAGCCGGGCCAAGGCCGGTCGGGCAATGGCCGCCGAATAGGTTTTCCATTCCAGGAGGGTTCCGTCCAGATCCGTGAAGATCAACCATGGCGTGGCAAGATCGAAGCCCATGATCATGGTGGGGGCTTAAGCCTGGCTCACCGTCACCGCGGTCCGGGCTTCCAAAGTAGCCGCGGCCGCAGCCCGATCGGCGAAGACATCAAAGTCCATTCGATCGAGGCTTTTATAGATTCGCATGGGGGCAAGTTGCTCACCGTCTTTGAGGTAATCCCGCCGACCGAGTTCTTCCTCGATTTCCTGGCGGAGCGATTCCGGACAGAGCTTCGAATGATATATCGTGCTCAAGGAAGCCGCGATCATGTCGTCAACGTGTTCATCGCCCTTCACTTCATGCAGGTGGGGATTCCGGGATTCGATCTGACTGATTTTAACCAGTCGGTGCATGTCGTCGGTGTCATCACCGTGTTCGAGCAGGCCGCCAAACTTTTCCAACATGTGCACGTAGTGGAATGTCTCCACCGCGTAACCCGTCGCATAGTCGATCGACATGGCCAGATCTACTGACAGGGCATGTTCACCGGCGTTGCCCGTTTTCACGATTTCCGTTTCGAAACCCGTATGATGACCGACGAGTCGATTGAGAACCTGATTCGTCTGGCGAGAGCTCCGGCCCCATTTGGCAAAATACAACGAGTTCTCCACCACCTTTGGTTTGGAGTGCCACGAGATGCGCACCATTGAGAAATCACTGTCGTTGATGTGAAAGCCAGCGGCATACTCCTTGACGTACTCGTTGACCGCACCCGGGAAGTAATTGTCGCTGTCGACAAACCCCACGTATTTGCGCCCCATCATTTTGGCCAATAGCGACCCCATAATCATGCCCTCGGCCTTGCCATTGCGGACCAATTCGTCCGGTCCGCGGCTATCCGTGTAGCCGGCCTCGGCAAAAGCCGCCGCCAC
>CAKZMS010000073.1 GCA_937128785.1 uncultured Opitutaceae bacterium
TGGCCAGCAGCATGAGACCGGAGAGCGTAAGCGTGAGGATTTTCAAGCGGAGAGAGGGCGTGGATGGATTCAGGAGGAAGTGGGCTTTTCGACGCGGACCAACACCTTTTCGATGATCTCCCGGGCGGTGGTGATTTCGTCGAGATTGTAGTAGACGGGGCCACTTTGCTGGCTGTTGCTGCCGCCTTGGCCGGCGAGCTCCAGTAGGTAGTATTTTTGATCACTCTGCGGTTCGATGAACGCACTGTAGTAGACCGAAGGCTGGCCGATCCCGGCGCGGGTGTAGCCGGGTGCCGACTCGGGCTGGTCGGCGTGGTAGAAGGGATTGGTGTCGCCGGGGGCGTTGACTTCGACGCAGAGATAAAAGCCTTCGGGTTCATCGACGAGATTATCCTGGATCGAGAAACTGTGGTCGGGGGTGGCGCCGGCGTAGGTGTCCACTTCGCCGTCGGGTGAAACCCCGGAGACCAAGGTGAATTGATTTCGCCAGATCGGCAGGATGTCGACGCGAGCCTGTTCGTTGCCGGCCCACTGGGGATCCTCGGAATAGGCGCTGGTTTCGGAGACGAAGAACGTTTCGATCAGGGTGCCGGAACGGGTCTCCGCCCAAACCGCGATTTGGGTGCGCCCGTCCGTGCCGGGAAAGTAGTGTTCGGGTTCAAAGGCACGGCCCCATTCGATCTCCACCATCAGCGAGGCCCGGTGGGTCGCCTGACGTTTGATTTCCGATTTGGTGGGAAGGTGCCGGATGGCGGTTTCGCTCTCCGGTCGGAAGATGATGGCGCGGTTTTTGGCCTCGTGGCCGAGTTCCAATAACTGGGGCACGGGTTTCCAGCGGAAGAAACAGGCGAGCAGGAGATAGACGCACGGAATCAGGGTGTAGATCACGTAGCGCCCGGCTTGGCCGCGGGAGGCCTTGTCCTTGGCCGGGCGCGGGGCGGACAGCATGCGTTTGAAATAGCCGAGGCGCGCGGCCAGATGCATCCCCACAAGAATCAGGACCAGGGTGCCGAAAACGACATGGATGCTCGTGACGACCAGGCTGAAGGGCTCAAAAAAACGCAGGAAGGCACTCGCCACCAAAATCACAAACGCGAAGAGCAGGGCGAAGTTGACGTAGTGCTTCATCGCAAGAAAGGCAGACGGCTGCCGGCGGGCCCGTCCAACGGAATCCTTATGCCGGGTAACCGCAGAGCGCGCGAAGTTCGGTGATGTGATTCGCGGAGATATCGGCGGGATCAACTCCGTGGTCGCGACAGATCGCGGCGGCATAACCGGTGGCGACGCCCATTTGGCCGCAGGTGTTCATCACGCGGGGACCGCCGAGGCCGATGTGGGTGCAACTGAAGCAGCGGCCCGCCATCTGCATGTTGGCGATGTTGGCGGAATAGAGCGAACGGTAGGGAATGTAGTAGAAACCGTTTTTCGGTTTCAGAAACAATGCCTCGGATAGGAAGTCCTCCGGGCGGCCGAGCAGGGCTTCCTGGTAGTGGACATCGATGGAGCGTTTCTCGGTCACCACGGTATCGGGAAACTCAACCGATTCGCGGGCATCCACGCCGGAGAAAATGTGCGGTCCGATGAAACGGCGCGATTCGCGTTTGCCGGCGTTGAACGCGATCCACACCAGTTCGAGGTTACGATACTGAGGGCGTTGAATCGTGTTGGCATACGTGCCGTAGATCGCGCGGAACATGTGATCGCGGATGGTCTCGGCGTCGTCGACTTGGTGCAGCGTGTCCTTGGTGAACTCCCATTGCCATTCGCCCTTGGGGGACACGTGGTCCTTGGCGACGGGTTTGGCCCAGGGGACCGCGGGGAAGGACACCCGACGATCGGTTTCCTTGGTATTCCACAGCACACTCGAACCCATGACGCGGTTGTCGGGTTTTTCCGGTGACCAGAGTTCACCGTGTTGGGCCCATTCCTCGCCATACTCGTGTTTGGATTCGCGGCCGTAACTGAACTTCGCTCCGGCCATGGCGCCGAGCCAGCCGTCGCCGGAGCAATCAATGAATTGCGGAGCCGCGAACTTTCGCATGTTACCGTTGGCGGCCTCGTGGGCTTCGATGGAAACGATGCGGTTGCCGTCCATCTCGACGGATACGAGACAGTGGTTGAGGAAGATGTCCACGTTGGTCGCAGCGGACATGTTCTTCATCCGCTTCTGGTCGGCATCGATCGCCTCGGGATCACCGTTGGGGTAGTGCGGCGTGTCGATCTGCTTGATGATCGCCTCCGCGTTGTGGTGGATTCCCAAAGTGTGCACGCGAATCTCACTGCTCGCGTTGCCGCCGAGCACCGGACGGTTCTGGATGAGCGCCGTCTTCAATCCCTGCTCGTTGGCGGCGAGAGCCGCGGCGCAGCCGGAAATGCCGCCACCGACGATGACCAGATCATAGGATCCCTGATCGATCACGTCATTGGAGAGTCCAATCTTGCTCCGACGCCAGCCGGGCAGGACATCCCGATCGATCGGCGGAGTGTCGTCGGCGTCCTTGCTGAAATACACCGCGGAGCATCGGCCCTCGAAGCCGGTCAGGTCCTGCAGGGAAATGGTGGAGTGAAGATAATCGTCTTCGCTGACATCGACGGTGCCGCCGGATTGCCAGGCCCAACCGGGTTCCGTGCCGAAGGTGGCGTCCAGGGTGGTGTCGTTCAGTTTGACCTTAAACCGG
>CAKZMS010000074.1 GCA_937128785.1 uncultured Opitutaceae bacterium
CGTAATCGCAAAAACGGTGAGGCCGAAGCCGATCACAATGGCCGTGAGCACCAAGGCTTGGGGCAGCGGATCAGCCGCGCCTTCGGGCGCCAGCGCACTGCCCTCCGGAATCAACGCGGGCACTCCCGTCGTGAGACCGCCGGCCGAGAAGACCAGGAGGTTGGCCGCCTGACCGATGAGCACCAAACCGATGATCAAACGCATCAGGCAGCGGCGCAGCAGGCAGAAGATACCGGTGGCGAAAAGGACGCCGACTGTCAGGGCCATCAGCAGATTCATGTATTATCCTCCTGCAGACCGAAACCGACCTTTGTGCCGAAACCCATCACCGTAAAAAATACCCCGAGATCAAAAAGCATCGGGGTGCCGAGATGTACTTTGCCGATCAACGGGACTTTGAATTCATCAAGCCACAGTCCGGCGAAGCCTCCCCCTCCTCCGACAAAACCCAACAACAGCGAAATCAGCGCCGTGCCGACGCCCACCCATAACAGCGTGATCGGCTCGATTCGCATCACCCGGCGGGCAACTTCGGTTCCCTGCCCACGTGCAACCCATATGAAGGCCAGCGCTCCGATCAGACCGCCGATAAATCCGCCCCCCGGAACGTGGTGTCCACGATAAAATGTGACGGCGGCCAAGGCCAAAATCACCGGCAGCATCACGCGGGGCATTTGAGCGAAGAGGAGTGACTTAGTCTTCATCCGGACTCCTTTCCTTCCGCGCAGTCAACAGGGCCGTCACCCCGATGGCTGCGATCGCGAGCACGATGATTTCCCCGAACGTATCCAAAGCACGGAAGTCGACCAGGATGACATTGACCACATTGCGGCCATAGGCCTCCGCGTAACTCATTTGGGCGATGGTAGCACCTACCCGTTCGATCACGTGCACCTGCATCGCGCTCAGGGTGAGCGCGCCAATCAATACCCCGAAGATCACGGCCATGGCCGCATCCGCGCGAATGATCCAGCGGTTGGCTTCCGGCCGGATCGGCGGCAGGCGGTAGATCACCAACAACAACAATACCACGGTCATGCCATCAACCAGGAGTTGGGTGATAGCCAAATCCGGCGCGCCAAAATTCACAAATAGAACCGTGATACCGAGGCCCACCACGCCCATAGCCAACAGGGCGGTCAACCGGTGCTTGGCGACGGCGGCCACCACGGCACCCGCCATGGTCCACAGGCAGGCGATCACCGGAATCGGCGCGAGCCGCCCTTCGATGGTGAGTTCCGGCCAACCTTGGAAACGCACAAATTTCCACAGCAACAGCGACGCGGTCGCGCCCACCACGACAAACATGTAGCGGCTGAGGGATCCGTTCTGGATCGCTCGAGTTTGCCGCTTGGCGAACTTAATCATCCCGGCCAGCAGACCGTCATACGCATGCTCCACTTTCGGTGCCGCCTCCACCCGGTCATGCTTATTCCAAAAGAACTCCCGAGCCCGGTAGATCATCACGCCACCGGCAAATGTGACCAAACTCAGGACCAACGGAAGCGTGATGCCATGCCACAGGGCCAGATGCTCGTGCATCGTCTTGCTGGTGATCTCGGTGAGTGCCGGCAAGACCAGCGTGTCGCCGGTCCAACCGGGGATGAAACCGAACACCAATCCCAACACCGCGAGCACGAGCGGAGGCAGCCACATCAACCAACTGCCTTCGTGGGGATGGTCCTTCGCGGCGTCCTTGGCGACGGACCAAAACGGATACCACCCGACCTTCAGGGCCAGTGCGAAAATGAGCATGTTGCCCAACAACATCGCCCCGGTGAAAATGGGAGCAAAATGATCCAGCGAGGTGCCGGTCTTGTAGACATACTCCTTGCCGATAAACCCCAGAAAGGGAGGAAAGCCCGCCTTCGAAAAGGCGGCCAAGGCTCCCGCCACCATCGTGAACGGCATGAAAGTGCGCAGACCGCCCAGCTTCCACACGTCGCGGGTGCCCGTGCCGTGATCAATGCCCCCCGCCACCATGAACAGCGCCGCCTTGTAGAGTGCGTGCCCGATCAGGAATACGATCATCGACTTCAGCGCGAGGTCGCTGCCGAATCCGATCAACATCGTCAGCATCCCCAACACCGCCAGCGTGGTGAAGGCCAGGATTCGCTTGAGATCAGTCTGAAACAGACCCAGCACCGCTCCCACCAGTAGGGTAATCATGCCCGCGAGCACGACCGAACCATGCCACCATTCCGATCCGTTAAAGATCGGGGAGAAGCGACCCATCACAAACACACCCGCCTTGACCATCGTCGCCGAATGCAGAAACGCGCTGACCGGCGTGGGTGCGGCCATCGCGTTAGGTAGCCAAAAATGGAACGGCACCTGAGCGGACTTCGTAAACGCCCCGAGCAGGATCAATACGATGATGCCCGGCAGATAGGGCGACGCCGTGATGATGTCGCCGCGTTGCAGGATTTCCGAGATCTGCCACGTGCCAGCAACCATCCCCAACAACACCAATCCCGCCAGGAGCGCCAGGCCACCTGTGCCGGTTACCAGCAGGGCTTGCAGGGCCTTTTTCCGCGCCGACTCCTGGCCATGGTTGAAGCCTACCAACAAGTAGGAGGTGATGCTGGTCAGCTCCCAGAAGACGAAGAGAAGGATCAGATTGTCCGCCAGGACGATGCCCAGCATGGCGGCCATGAAGATTAGCAAAAGGCTGGATAAGCGGGCGGCTCCACGATCTCCCTCCATATAACCGGCGGCATAAATCATTATGAGAGTCCCCACTCCGGTGACCAATCCCGCCATCAATCCTCCGTAGGCATCCAGTCGCAGATCCACCGTAGCGCCGAGCTGTTCGAACCAGCCAATCGAAGCCGTCAAATTGTTGCCCGACGCCACCTCCGGCCAATTGAACACCACCCACAAGAACGCCACCCCGGGGAAGATCGCCCAAAGTGCCAACCAACGCCCCGGCAGCCGGACCAAAGCGGCCAGCAACGCAGCACCAGCTATCAGCAGGATGGGCCAGAAAAGTGTCATGAATTAAAAGGCGATCTAGGAGGAAGATGGAACAATGGTTCCCACGAAGCCACGGCCCTTCACCCTGTCAAACTCCCCGCGTCAAAGTAAGCTAAATCCCGGAAAAATTGCGGATTCAATTAGGTAAATCCTAACCGTCGCTCCCCCAACCTTGAGGGCTCCGGCCGGCTATGAACATTTGAGTTCAGACTTTACATGCAACCTAATGGTTGCCTATTTTTCAGTATGGACGACGTGTTCAGAGCTTTGGCCGATGCCCACCGCCGCGAGATTCTCGACCGCCTGCGGGAGGACAACGGCCAGACGCTTTCCCAACTCGCCGCTCCTTTGGAGATGTCCCGGCAAGCGGTAGCCAAGCATCTGCTGATTCTCGAGAAAGCCAACCTCGTCAGCAGTGTGTTCCGCGGCCGGGAAAAGCTCCACTACCTCAACCCCGTGCCCCTGCACGAACTCTCCCGGCGCTGGATCAAACCCTTTGAATCCGCCCGCCTCGAAACCCTCCACCAACTGAAAACTAAACTAGAAAAAGACTAACTACCTAGGCGCCTTTTACAGAAGGAAACTAAGAAAACAAAGCCGTCAGCCTGTCTTGCGATACTACTTCCACAGTAGAGATCAGAAAATCATCCAGCGGGTGTTCGGCTCTGCTATCCTCCGCTCCCTCCTGTGAAATCCAGCGGTGGAGTGACCTTAGTTTCTCTTGGTTTCCTTCTGTAAAACCAACTCCTCCTACCATGACTCCCTCCTCCAAACCTGAATTCGTTTACACCACTTACATCCGCACCACGCCGGAGAAACTCTGGGCCGCCCTCACCACCGAGGACGTCATCCCCCGCTATTGGTTCGGCAATGCCGTGAAATCCAGCTGGGACCAGGGCGATGCCGTGCAGAGTTTCGACCGGGATGACGGCTCGCTTGATTGGGATGGTGAAGTCTTGGAAAGCCAGCCGCCCCACCGCCTCGTCTTCACTTTCCGCGTCGCCGATTGTCCGGAAAAAGCCTCCCGGGTGACCTACAAAATCACTCCGGCCGATCCGGATGACTTTGGGCCCAGCGGCGAAGCCGTGAAATTCACGGTCATCCACGAGGACTTTGCAAAAGACAGCCAAATCGTGCACGGCGTCATCCGCGGCGGGCCCGGCAGCCTCAGCAAGCTCAAGACCATGCTGGAGTCTGACAGCCACGAACCCCTCGGCCTCATGTGGAAACACCGGGAGGAGTGAGGTCCGAGTCCCAAACCGTTTGATTGTCACAGAGAGCACCGAGTAGGCACTGAGGCCACGGAGGACATCCGAGCTCTTTCTCGATACTCTTTCTCTTCCTCGTTCTCCCCTCCGGGTGCGCCCTGCCGGGCGGATTCAAAAGGATGATTGGAAAACAGCTCCCCCCCCTTCCCGAGTGTAGGGGCGAGGCTCGCCCACGCCCGCGCTTGCCTCTCCGCCCTCGTGCTTCTCGGCGGTCCGGGTTCAGATTTATCCTTTAGTCTTACTTTTTGTATCTTGTCTTACTTTTTGGCATGAGTTTTCATTTGTTATGGATTCCTCGTCCAAAAAAAATGACGTTCGCTTCACCACCAAGGGCCAAGTGGTGATTCCGGCGAAGATTCGGAAGAAATATCAAATCGCCGAAGGCACTCAGGCCATCGTTGAAGAGACCGCCGAAGGCATTCTGCTGCGCCCCGTCACAACTTGGGCGATAAAACGAGCCCGCGGAATGGCCAAAGCCCACTCGAACGGGAAATCCACCTTCGCTCGGGATTGGGCCCGGCACAAAAAGCAGGAATTAGATTTGGAAGAAGCCAAGTATGTCCGCCTCACCTCCCGTCGTTCTCGATAGCTACGCATTGCTGGCCTACTTGCGGGACGAGCCCGGGGCGGCGGAGGTGGAGCGACTACTTGAGCGCGCCGAATCTGCCGGAACATCGGTGTTCATGACCGAGATCAACTACGCGGAAGTGAACTATATGATGTTGCGAAAAGAAGGCGCGAAAACGTGGCAAGCCTGTGCACAAGCCCTGCCCTCCCTGCCTATCCGGTTCGTGCCGATTGATCGGAAAATTTCAGAAGGTGCCGCGATCTTTAAGGCCCACTTCAAGTTAAGCTTGGCCGACGCCTGCGCCGCCGCCCTCGCTAAGTCCATCAAGGGAGAAGTCGTCACCGGAGATCCCGAATTCCGCCAATTGGAAAAGGTCATCAAAATTCGCTGGTTGGCGTAGCCCCCACCCCACCGCAATTGAGTCACAGAGAGCACCGAGGAGATACAGAGTGCACAGAGACCGATCGATTCCGCGACGCCTCCTTCGTCACCTCGGTGTATCTCTGTGGACTCCGTGACAAGAACACCCTGGTGGCGTTTCAGCCTTCCAGCTTTCAGCGTTTCAGCTTTTCCAAACCCTCACCCTCCCAGCGACTCAGGCAACTGCGCCAGCTCTTCCCGCAAAGCAGTTACCTCCGCTTCCAACACGGCGATTCGCTTTTCAGCTGCGGCAGGTAGTTTCATTTCTACCGCCAAAGGAGCGGCCTTCGCCTCACGGTCAGAGTCGGCAAAATTCTGCGTAGCAGCCTGACTCGCTCCCTCAACAATCAGCGCCGTCCAACGCGCCTCCTTCTGGCCGGGTTGCCGCTCCAGCTTCTGCACCAACGCGCCATCTGGTCGCTCGACCAGATCCTGCAGGAGCTCTTCGGTTCCAGCCAAATCCGACACCGCCGCCAGCCGTTCGCAATTTCCTCGCAGGCCCGCAGCCGTCTGTGGCCCCCGGAGCATCAATTCACACATGAAGGCCTGCGCCGCGGGCTCGATCGGCCATATCTCCCCAAACTTGTGCCGATACTTGATGGCCCGGGAATTGGCCCCCGAGAACAGCGTGAGCAGATGTTTGTCTCGCAGGAGTTCAATGGCCGCGGCGACCTCGGCCTCCCCCACGTCCATCACCGGGTTCCGGTTGTTCTTCTGATTACACGCATTGACCAACGAATTGAGCGACAGCGGATAAACATCCGGCGTCGTCGCCTCCTTCTCCATCAGACACCCCAACACCCGCGCCTCCAGAGCAGACAACACGGGTCCGTGACCATCAAGTGAAGATTCTGAGTTATCGGACATGGCGGTACTTCACGACTCCAGAGGAGAACTCTCAATCCAACCAGGAGGCTCATCCACAAAACTCACCCGCTCGCCGCTCAAGGGGTGATCGAAGCTCAACTTCCAGCTGTGCAAGCAAAGCGGCGGATCATCGACCGAGAGTGTTCCGGGGGCACCGGGTTGGGCCGGTTTCTGACCATAAATGGGATCACCGACCACGGGGTGCCCAAGACTTTGCAGATGGAGCCGAATCTGGTGAGTGCGGCCGGTGAGCGGCTTCGCCTCCAAGACGCTGGTGTCATCACTTTCTCGATACGAAACCACGGTGAACGCCGTGCGGGCTTCGCGACCACTGTCCGGATCGATCGAACGATTCCCCCCCGGCCCCACATTGTCACCAATGGGCGCTTCGCAGGAAAAATTCTGATCCCCGGGGCGGCCGTGCACGCGCACGAGATAGGTCTTTTCCACCGTTCCTTGTTCGAACTGCGGCTGGAGTCGGCGGGCCACCCGTCGGGTTCGCGAACACACCACCAATCCGCTGGTATTGGCATCCAATCGATGCGCGGGCCGCGGGTGATGCGGCGCGTAAAGTTGGGTCAGAAGGTAGTCGAGGGTGTTGCGCTTGAAGCGGCCTCCCGGGTGCATCGGTAAGGGGG
>CAKZMS010000075.1 GCA_937128785.1 uncultured Opitutaceae bacterium
GCCATGATCCGGTCGAGCCAAGCGCGGGCATTGGCGCCGGTGACCGCGTATTTTCCGACGTTGTGCACCTCGTTGATGCCGACGCCCTCACGCACGGCGCGGACTTCGCGGGCAGTGGCCTCCCACGCATTGCTGCGACGGAAGGACGGCGTTTCATAGCGGGGCTCGTCCCCTTCGGCGAAGTAGTTCACGACCTCCAGCCCGTATTGCTGCCCCCAGACCGCGCCCATCCCGTCGAAGATGTCATACATCGGCGTGGTGCGATTGG
Organism: uncultured Opitutaceae bacterium; assembly: GCA_937128785.1. Taxonomy (GTDB): domain Bacteria; phylum Verrucomicrobiota; class Verrucomicrobiia; order Opitutales; family Opitutaceae; genus Actomonas. The sequence continues at coordinate 269 of CAKZMS010000075.1, forward strand.
GGCGCGCGGCAGGGAGTTCCTCGTTCGGGTAGCTGACGGAGAAGCGTTTCTGATAGTTCTCGATCACCTTGGGGAGCGTGTAGCCGGGGCTGATCCAATCGCCAAAGCGGGCAACGTCCATGGCCGCCGTGTCGCGTTCGCACTCGCCCTCGACCATCCATTGCGCCAGCATCAGGCCGACGCCGCCGCCCTGCCCCTCGCCGGCAAGACCGTCGTCCTCACCGGCACGTGGCGTAATGACCGTCAACGCTCCGACTCCGTTGGTGCCCCGACCATGCCTGGTCGGACTCAAGTGGAGAACATCTTCGATCCCACCTACCGCGCCGGCCCGCAACAGCCGCTCGACCTGGATGCGGACGAAGACACCACCTCTTGGTCTGTCATGGTTCATACCCCTGACTTCCTCGCCGAGAAGCTTCCCTTCACCCTGTCGGTTTACGCCAGCGAAGCGGACAACTTCCAGCCTTCCGGTGGTCGCGTGAACGTCTACAACGAGCAGATCGCACCGGTTACCGGCGCGACCGAAGAAATGGGCTTCATCATTGGCGCCCTCGACGGTAAGATCTCCGCTCGCGTGAACTTCTACGAGACCGGCGTGTTGAACAACTCGTTCGATGTCGGCGGTATCAGCCCTTCCGCTGGTATCCTCACCAACCTCGTAACGCAGCTCGCGAACCCCGACAACGTCGCCCAAGGCTTCACCGTGGCCGATTCCCAAGCCGTGCTCGCTCCGCAAGGAACGCAGGACGTCAGTGGTTTCGTCCCGGACTGGAATAACCTGACCGCCACCACCAACCGGAACTCCGGTGACAATGGCACCCAGGACTTCACCGCCGAAGGTATGGAGATCGAGATCGCCTACAACCCGACGCCGGAGTGGACGATGCTCCTCACCGTGGGTCAGCAGGAAACCGTGACGTCCAACACCTACCCGGTGCTCGGTCGCTTGGTGAACGAGTTCGTGATCCCCACCTGGATCAACACGAGCTTTGCTCAGAACTTCTTCATCAATACTGATTCCACCGAAACGCTCGCCGAACAGGCGCAGCGCGTGATCGTGGATCCCTACAACCGCGGTCGTCTCCAGGATGGTAACCCGTCCAAGGAGCAGGCTGAATGGCGTTGGGCCTTCAACACCAGCTACAGCTTCGGCAAGACCGAGTTCCTCAATGGCTGGTTGGGTGATGTCACCGTCGGTGGCGGCGCCCGTTGGGAAGACAAGGTCGGTATCGGCTTCAACACCACCACCAACTCGCTTGGCGACGTCGTTGAAGACATCAACCAACCTTACTTCAGCGACACGAGTCTCTTCGTGGACATCTTCGCTCGCTTCCGTTACGACCTCGAGAAAGAGCGCGCGTTCACCTTCCAGGTGAATGTTCGTGACCTCTTCAACAACGATGACCTGAAGGCCTTCCGGGCTACCCCGGACGGACGTCAGCTCTATCGCTTCACCGAAGGTCGTCTCGTTTCGGCCTCGGCTACCCTCGAGTTCTAATCCGCGCGAAGCATCGCTTCGCTCGTATCTAAATTGCAACCGGCTCCCAGTAACTTGGGAGCCGGTTTTTTTCCCCAACCTCTCAACCTTCGACACCTGTCATGTCTGTGACCCAACGCGCCTTCCGGGCCTCCCTCTTTTTCGTCGCCCTCGCGACCGCTTCCCTTTCCTTCGCCCACTCCCTCGATACCGCACGATTCATCGGCGAGTGGCAATTCGACCGCGACCAAAGCACTGATCTCAGTCCGTGGAGTCGCTGCCTCTTGGTCATCGCCCAAGATGGCGATCAACTCACCATCACCCGAACCCTCCGTGGCGGCCGCCGCACTCATGAGGACGTCATCCCGCTCGACATCACCAAAGAGGTAAACGTCGTGCCGCAGGGCTGGTGGATCGACAACCGCCACATTGGCGCCTACTCGCCCCACGACGCCACCAAGGTCATTCGCGCCAAGACTCTCGATGACGGCAAACTGCTCCGTCTCGAGACCGACCTGGTGCTCGAAACCCAACAGGGCTCCCGCGACGTCAACATCATCAGCCAGTATCAGATCTCACCCGATGGAGACCTGCTGATCGTGACCGATCTGCGCAGCACGCGCCCGCGTCCGGTCGTCCATGTCTTCACCCGCGTCACCGAGTAACCTTTCCCCTTTTCACGCCATGAATTTCAAAAAGCTTATCTCCCTCGGCACGGCGGCACTGGCCCTCGGTCTCACCGGCCACGCGCAACTGCCCAATCTCAACACCGTCGACCAGGCCCCCGATCAAGCCGCGCTCATTCCCGTGATCGACAACTGGCGCGTCGCTGAACAGCTGCCGCACAACCTCACGTTGCTGTCGCTGCAAGGTCTCGCCAATCGCGAGGCGCCTCAGATCTATCTGCAGTATCCGGAAGACTGGCAGTGGGAAATCGCCGGCCCTTTGATCGACTTCCTTGCTGACCGCCACGAGGTCGACTGGCAGCGCTACGAGCAGGGCGACCTCGATTCCGCCATCCGTGATTTCGGCTCGGCGGCCAAAGGCCTCGTCGTGTGGGACAAGGACGTGCGCACCTCCATCATCGTCGGGTTCACCATTTCCGGCATTGAGGATCTCCTCCTCGTCAACGAGGACCAAATCGCCATCGCCGAAAAGCACGGGCTCGAAGTAAAGATCGACCTGCGGGGTCAGTTCACCGGCCAACCCGATCACGAGATCTACCAATGGGCCTATGACGAGTATTACCACCGCTCCAACCGCGACCTCTACGTCGTGCTCGGCGGTGAATGGGGCGCCGTAATGAAACCCGGCGTGGCCGACTTCGGCGTGCAGCAACGCGCGTGGATGGCTGACCTCTCCGCCAATCCGGCCGACCCCGAGGAACTCGCGCTCCTCAACCGGGTCCTCGCGGGCCAAAACGAAGCCTCCATCGTCATGGGGTGGCATTCCTACAAAAAGGACACCGAGGGCCAACACACCACCTTGACCGGCAACTACGGCCTCAAAATGGAAGGCCTGCACAACCTGCCCAACGTTTCCTTCACGTCGCAGATTCCATGGACGCCTGATTTCGAGTTCACCAACAACCACACCGTCGAGCCCGACGAAGAAATCGTCGCTGAGGACAAGGTCTACATCGCCGCCCTCGCCACCGACTCGATGGGCATCGGCGCCTGGACGAAACCCGGCCGCGGCCTTATTCCCTACGGCTGGCAGGTGCTCATGAACTGGTCGTGGCTCAACCCGCCCGCCCTCCAGTACTTTCAGGAGACCAAGACGCCCAACGATTACTTCGTCGCGGGTCTCAGCGGACCGGGCTACATGTATCCCAAGTCCATTCCAGCCGACAAGTTTCCACCCCTCATGGCCGACGCTCGCCCTCTCATGGAGCTGCTCGATCTGCGCATCATGGAGATCATGGACTATTCCCAAGGCAACCGCCACGTGGGCAACACCGACCTCGATAAACGCACCGTCGATCTCTACTATCAGGAATTCCCCGACGTCATCGGTTTCATCAATGGCTACGGCACCGCCCGCACCTTTGATCTGCGCGATGATCGCCCGATGATCAGCTACGATTACTACCTCGGGGTGCATCGGCCCACTGAGGAAGCCGCCGCTGATCTGGAAGAGCTCATTCGCCTGAATCCGCAGCGGCCCTACTTCCTGCTGATGCACGTGCGCGAGCGCACCACGATTGAGCAGGTGTCCAACATTCTGAACAACCTCAACGACGACGTCGAAGTCGTCGCCGTGGACAAGTTCATGAAACTGGCCGCGAGCAATAAGACCTACCAAACCCGCTACCAGGAACCGGAAGATCCCATCGATCTGAATCCGTAGCGCGCGCATTCGCCCGCGAAGGGCCAAATAGCAGGCTGCTTCGCAGAAGTTCCAAGTTTCAGGTATCAAGTATCAAAACACGATTCCACTGCAGGCTCCGTAATTAGCCCAGTAGCCTGTAGCCGGGGTCGGTGACCCCGGTGCGGTTGCCTCTCGGCCAATCGAAAATCCCCAGTCGAAAATCCAAAATCGAAAATGCCCTTACCTCGCCGCGCTTTCTTACGTTCCACCGCAGTCTTTGCCGCGGCCCTGCCTCTGAGTCGGCTGCGGGCGGGCAACGGCGGAGCGGACGCGGTAGCCGACACCGCTCCCGGCCTCCTGTTCGATCCGGCGGATCTCCCCCAAATCCGCCGCAACCTCGAGCATCCTCGGCTGACCTTCGTTCGCGATAAGCTACGCAAGGTCGACTACGCGGAACGCCTCCACTTCATCCGGGAGGAATCCGATCTACGGAACCGGGTGCGACATATGCGCGAGATTCGCGAGGCCTTGGAAAACGCCGCGTTCGCCTTTGCGGTTTGGGAGGATCCCCGCGACCTCGAACTGGCGACGGCCGCGCTCGAACGCATTCTCCAATACGATCCGTGGGACTACTTTCTCGAGGCCGACCAGCATCCCATCGGATTCCAGCGCGCGCCCGAAGCCACCATCGCGGTGTGCAACACCTTGGACTGGATTGGGGAGCACCTCGATCCGGCCACCGTCGCCGAAGCCGAACACCAGGTTGCCACCAAGGGCGCGCCAGCCTGTTACCTGTCCCTCTACGGGCTGATGTATCCCGACCGCGTGCAGGGCTGGTCGATCAATCACCGCGACGACGACATCCCGGCGGACTTCGATCTCAGTCGTTGGCCGCTGATCCTCAATTCCACGAATCTGAAAATCATTCCCACCTGTGCCCTGGGTTTCGCGGCCCTGTGGTTACACGGGCGACACCCGCAGGCCAATCGCTGGCTGCAGATGGCGCGCCGCAGTGCCCAGTCCTTTGCCCCCATGTATGGCCTCGATGGGTCTTACGACGAGGGCGTGGGCTATTGGGGCTATACCACGTTGCACATGGCCATGCTGGCCGAGGCCGTGCATCGCCGCCTCGGCATCGATGAACGTGACCTCATCAACTACGAGGGTGCCACCCGCTTCGCCACGGTCATGAGCATGCCCCGACTGGGGGAGACCTACAACAACCCCAACGAAAAGCAGGCCTACAACTTTGTGCCCAAGGGCACCATGGATCCGGCCATCGACATCGTGAACTTCGGCGACTCCGGCCACGGCACCGATACCACCATCGCCGCCTGGACCGGTCTCACCCACGACGACCCGCACTCCAATTATGCGGCAGCTGAGATCGGGGCCATCACGCACCTGCCCGGAGCGATTTGGTTCGATCCCAATGCACCCAAGGCGCCCCCGCCGGACGACTGGCTCAACACCCGGCTCGACAACGACTGGATCATCTCACGTTCCGACTGGTCGCCCGCCTCCACCGTGGT
>CAKZMS010000076.1 GCA_937128785.1 uncultured Opitutaceae bacterium
AGGCAAAGAACTTCCGGATGTCGTCAAAGATCAGCGTCACGGTCGGAATCAGCAGCAGTGTGATAAAAGTCGCGAAGAGGATTCCCCAGCCCAACGAAATAGCCATGGGAATGAGGAACATGGCCTGCACGCTGGTCTCAAACATCAGTGGCAACAGACCGCAAAACGTGGTCAGCGAGGTGAGCAGGATCGGGCGGAAACGTTTTACCCCGGCGAGGCGCACGGCTTCGTCCAGGGACATGCCTTCGCGCCGCTTGCGATTCATGAAGTCGACCATGACCAGCGAGTCATTCACCACGACACCGGAAAGCGCCAAGATACCCAATAATGAAAGCATGGTCACCGTCGCCGCCGGATTATTCGCGGCGCCGATAATGGTGTAGACGAAGTCCATGACCCGGTGGCCCAAGATGGCTCCCACGACACCGAACGGAATCGCGGCCATCACAATGAAGGGCTGGAAGTAGCTCTTGAACGGAATCGCCAGTAGCACGTAGACGGCGATCAATACAAAGATGATCCCGTTCATGAACTCCTCGTTATTGTCCCGCGTCTGCTGGGCGCGGCCCTCGAGGCTGTATTTCACGCCGGGATAATCCCGGAGGATGGAAGGCAAAAACTCCGTAATGATCTCCGTTTCGATCGCATCGACGTCCACCGCATCCTCATCCCCCTCGGCCTGCACCCGCACGATGCGGTTGCGATCCACGCGACGGATCGACGGTAACGCCTTGCCGGGCACCACTTCCGCCACTTCTTCGAACGGAACTTCCTGTCCACCCTGGGTGCGAATCATCATCCGGCTCAGCGCGGCCAAGGACTGTCTCTCCTGCAACGGATACCGCACCATCACCCGCACATCATCCCGACCACGCTGGATCCGTTGAGCCTCCGCGCCGAAGAACGCTTGCCGGACTTGCTGGGCCATGTTCTGGGCCGTGATGCCCAGATGCGAAGCCTGGGGCTTGAGTTTGAGTTCGAGCTCTTGATTGGCCGTCTCGAAAGTATCCTGAATATCGTAGAGTCCGGGGTATTCCGCCAACTTGCGCTGCACCTGTTTGGACACGGCCACCAAGTCGTCGATCCGGGGTCCCACCAACTGAATCGATAGCGCGCCGCCCCCTCCGCGGGCAAAGGCAAAATTGAGCTGTTCGGCCTCCGGCACGGGTCCGACCATTTGGCGCAGGGCGATGGAAATATCACGACTGCTTACCGCCAAGCTGCCATCCGCCTCGGTGACCAACTCCACCACGACCTCTCCGTTCTCCGCGACGCCGGCCGCCGGCCCCCCGCGACGGAAACCGCCGCCAAACGGTTGCCCTCCCGAGGTGGCAAAAATGTTGGCGATGACATCACGGCCGTGCTCCTCGCGCAGATTTTCCTTCAGTTGCAGGGCCTGGGCCTCCATGTGCCGGATGATCCGGTCGGTCTTCTCAATATTGGTCCCCACGGGCATCTGCAGGGTGACCGTGACTTGATCCCGGGGGATGCTGGGGAACGGCGTAAAGCGGATATAACCCGCGAACATCGCGCCCACAAAAATCAAAAACAGCCCCACAAACACCGACAGGCTGGCATAGCGGTAGTGCAGGACCTTGTCCAAAAGCGGACGATAAATTTTGAGGATAAATCGCTCCAAACCTCCCGCGAAGAAGCGTTGTAACCGGGTCAGCCAATGCCGCGTATTCTCGACGTTGCCCAGGCTTTTCGAGTGCTTGAGGTGAGCCGGCAAAATCAATTTTGACTCCACCAACGAGAAGACCAGCACCGGGATGATGACGATCGGGATCTGTTTGAAGAAATTACCCCGCACCCCGCTCATCACCGCCAGTGGATAGAACGCGACCATCGTCGTGAGCACGCCGAAGATCACCGGGATGGCCACCTCCTGCGTGCCCTTGATCGAAGCCGACAAGGAGTCCTCCCCCGCCTGCATGTGCTGGTAGACATTTTCTCCCGTGACGATCGCGTCATCCACCACGATGCCGAGCACCAGAATGAACGCGAACATCGTGATCAGGTTCAATGAGACGCCCCATAGGGGCAGCAAAAAGAAGGCTCCCGAGAAAGCGATCGGCACCCCGATCGCCACCCAAAACGCCAGCGAAGGACGCAGGAACATGGAGAGCACGATCAGCACCAGGATGAAGCCAACGACCGCGCTGTCGACCAACGTATCGAGGCGGGCTTCGATCCGCGCCGAGTCGTCCTGCCAGTAATCCAATTCGATGCCCGGCGGCAGCATTTCCTGCTTTTCCTGGATGAACGTTTTTACCTGTTCACCGATCTCCAAGATGCTCTGCTCACCGGAGCGAAAGACATCGATGGCGGCTGCCCGCTTGCCATTGAATTGAGGATTCACGGGAATTTCATCGAACCCGTCCGTCACCCGGCCGATGTCCGCCAAAGTGATCCGATCACCCGACGGTGTGGTGATGATGGTGATCTTCTCGAACTCCTCCTGGGTGTAGGCCTGCTGCGAGGTCCGCAGCAGGACATTGCCCCCCTCGGAGCGGATGCTTCCAGCCGAGAGATCCAGGGACTCGCTGCGAATCGCCCGCACCACTTGATCGAACGAAAGCCCGTATTTGCGCAGGTCATTTTCGAGCACTTCGATCGAGATTTCATACGGCCGCACCGCCTTGAGGTTGGCGACCGTCACGGCGGGGAGTCCGGAGATTTCATCCCGCAACTCCTCGGCCACCTTCTTGAGTTCCCGCTCGCTCAGATCAGCCGCCACCACGACAGTGATCACCCGTTCGCGAAACTCGGCGATGCTGACCTGCGGGCGCTCGGCCTCGACCGGAAAGGTGCGGATGGTGGATACCCGGTTGGTGACCTCGTCCAGCGCTTCGCCGAGATCATGGCCGTCTTCGATCTCGAGGGTGACTGAACCCGAGTTGGAACTGGCCCGGCTGTCCATCTCCTTGAGTCCCTCCAAATCGAACAACACCTCCTCAAGCCGGACGACGATGGATTCCTCCACCTCAGTGGGAGTGGATCCCCGGTATTGGACCGAGACGTTGATGTTACGCGACGGGTAGTCCGGAAACTCCTGAAACACCATCTTGTTAAAAAGCGAATAAGCGCCCGAGCCCAAGATCGCCGCCATCAGGATGTTGGCAGCGACGCCATTTTTGGTGAACCACTCGATTAATTTATGCATGGGGTGTCCTTTGTGTTATCCGGGTTTACCGACCCCGACCGGCGGGAAGTTCGATACCATTGGCTTCCGCCCATTCTCTTATCTCCGCCATCACCGGGCGCATTTGGGAGCGATCGCCACTTTGAGCCGCGGCCATCGCTTCGTCCAATTTGGTTTGCAGCTCCGCCGGGAGGGGTTTGTCAGCCGGCAACGCGGCGAGCAAGGCCTGGACAAAGCCGCCGGGGCCACCGCCACCACCGGCAGCACCTGCAGCGCGAGGAGGCCCGCGACTTTCAACCCGGGCAGTTTCGGCTTCCGCTTCCGCCGCTTCGGCTTCCGCTTCAGGCACCGCCTGCACCGGATAGTCTTCAAGCGCCAACGGCACTTGGGTCAGACAAAGGACTTCGCCGGGCTGCAACCCCTCATCGATGACGGCGACTTCATCGGTCTGCCACACGATATTGACGTCGCGGCGACGCAATACGTCGCCCTGCTCGTCGGTGTGCACCAGCAAAAGGTAGGTGTTTTCCCGAATCAAATTACGCGGAACGACGAAGACGTCCTGCAACACCTCGCCTTGGATGTGAGCTTCTACAAAGGAGCCGATTTTGAGCGGGGGCGGCCCTTGGGCAGTGGCGCCGGAGGGAGTGCGAAGCTGAGCCACCACAAACTGCGGCCGACGACGGGCATCCACCGCTCCCTCCGTCCGCACTACCCTTCCCCGCCAACTATGCACATCGCCCGCAACCGTTAAGCTGAAAGTCACGGCTGGACCTTCCGCGAAAGTCGGATTTTCGCCTCGGTAAATCGACGGCAGCTCCATTCTCGCATACTGGGACGCGGTGAGCGGCAACCGCACCTCGGCGATATCAACGGCAAAAACCCGGGCGAGTTGATTTCCCGGTGAAACGAATTGTCCAACATCGACGTTCTTCGTCAGCACCCGGCCGGCAAACGGCGCGCGCAAGGAGGTCCGTTCAAGGTTGAGTTGGGCGGTTCGCACGCGAGCCGACGCCGATGCCACGGCAGCCGCAGCTTGTTTCAACTGCGGCTCACGCAAGGTCAGACGGCTGGCGGGTTGCCCGGGATTGAGGCGTTCCCAGTCGCGTTTGGCTTGATTCGCCTGCGCCTCTTCTTCGGCCAGTCGCAACTCGGCTTGGGCGTAATTGGCTTCGGCCACAATCAG
>CAKZMS010000077.1 GCA_937128785.1 uncultured Opitutaceae bacterium
ATCGAATTCGCCGCGAAACAGGCCGATGCCGTCCGCACCGCGCTGGGACAGAAAATGAGTATCCTCACCGGTGGACCAGGAACGGGTAAGACCACGATTTTGCGCGCGCTCGTGGATATCCTCCGCGCCAAAAAAGTCCGGTTGCATCTGGCGGCGCCCACCGGGCGCGCCGCGCAACGGCTGGCCGAGACCACCGGGGGCTTCGCCTCCACGATTCATCGGCTCCTCAAATTCGATCCGGCCAAAGGCCACTTCACCACCAACGAAGACAATCCCCTCAGCACCGATTTTCTCGTCGTCGATGAGGCCTCCATGCTCGATACCCGGCTCGCTGCCGCTCTGCTCCAAGCCGTGCCGGCCGCCGCCCATCTCCTCCTCGTCGGCGACACCGACCAGTTGCCCTCCGTGGGTGCGGGTAACGTGCTTCAGGACTTAATCGCCACGCAGCGCGTCGCCGTGACCCGCCTCGATGTGATCCATCGCCAGAAAGGCCAGAGTGGCATCGTGACCACGGCCCATGGCATCAATTCAGGCGATCCCACGATCCCCCCAACGCAACCCGAACTGGCCGGTCTGCAAGCGTGGAGCGATCTGAACTTTATCCCGGCAGCCGACCAACAGGAATGCGTGCGCAAGGTCATCGCCCTGTGCCGTGACACCCTGCCCAAGCTGCACCCCTGGCTGAAACCCCGACAGGACATCCAAGTGCTCGCCCCGATGCATCGCGGCACCGCTGGCGTCGGCAACCTCAACACCGCGTTGCAGGACGCGCTTAACACCGGTCGCCAAGGCATCAAGTTCGGCGGCGGCGAGTTCCGCCCGGGTGACAAGGTCATCCAACTGCGCAACAACTATGACAAGAACCTGTTCAACGGAGACATCGGCGTGGTTACCGGCACGGATGGTGTCGCCGGCACCATGACGGCTACCTTCGACAAGGAGTCCCACGTCTTCGAGCGTGGTGAATTCGGTGACATCGCGCTCGCCTACGCGATCAGTATCCACAAAAGCCAAGGCAGCGAATACCCCGTCGTGGTGATTCCGCTCCTCAAAGCGCACTTCATGATGCTCCAGCGCAACCTGCTCTACACCGCCATCACTCGCGGAAAGAAAAAGGTCTACCTCGTCGGCGAACCCGCGGCCTACGGCATGGCGGTGCGCAATCACGAAGCCAAAGTCCGCAGCACGCACTTGAAACAAAAGATCGCCCGCCTCACCTAAGACGCCCTACCTTGGATGTTGCCAAAGTCGCAGACCCGGAACCCTGCGGAAGTGCTGATCGAAGGTCACGAGGCGCGACCCGGTCTCGATGCAGGCGCTGGCAATCCACACATCGTTGATGGGAATGGGATTCCCGTCCCGTTTCAGATTGTCCATCACTTCGCCGTAGATCTGCGCTGTCTCCAAGGTGGGTAACCATGTTCGAACCGTAGGTTTCTGGAGAAACTGATCCAACTCCGCCAAGTTTTCCTGCCTACGATTTCCCCCTTGAAAGCCGAAATGGAGCTCCCCGATCACGAAAACCGGCACCCAAACGCGCTCGGAATTCGACAGCGCGGAGAACACCGAGCGATCACCCCGCATAAATGCGCTGTAGGCATTGGTATCGAGAACGATCTGACTCACCTTAACGCTCCCAGTCCGCGGCATCTACCCGCCTTTGACCGTCTACCCGTTCGTCGAACCTGCGGGCCTGCTCCTCGGACCAACGTCCGGCAAGATCAGCGAAATCCTCGCTGTAATCGACCGGAGCCGGCTTTTTGAGCCCCA
>CAKZMS010000078.1 GCA_937128785.1 uncultured Opitutaceae bacterium
CGACCGATCTTCGCCTTCCGCAGTCTCGAACTGGCCGCGGCGAATTTGGAACAACCGGGAGCCACGCTGATATGCGACGCCCGACGACAAAGCTGGCATACCCTCGTGCTCGATGATGCCGGCCAATTCGGGGAAATCCAGCGGCTGCCCACCACCGAACTTCCCGCCGGCCCAATCTACACGCTGGCCGGTTTTCGCAGCTGGACCCCGTTGCCCTCACCCGCGCCCACCGCTCTCGTCTACGATGCCCGCCAGCTTTCCGACGTGGTGGCGGATCTCCCGCTGTTGTTCTTCACCGCCGATCCCGACGCCTTCCAACCCGAACGACCGACTTATGCCAAGTGGACGCCGCGGGTCCATCAAGCTCCCTCCAAATGAGTACCACATCGGGACTTCCTCTTCGCTGTTGGGCGGAAATTGATCTGGCCGCGCTCGAACGCAACCTGCGCCACATCCGCGCCTCGTTGCCTCCGCACATGCGCTATGTCGCCGTGGTCAAAGCCGATGCCTACGGTCATGGTCTCCACCAAGTCGCCGCGCGGTTAATGCATGCGGGAGCCGACCTGTTCGCCGTGGCGACGCTCGCTGAAGCCGCCGCGCTTCGGGAGCTCGGACCCGGCTGGCCCATTCTGCTGCTCAGCCCGCTCATTCCCGATGAGGATCGACTCATCCTGCGGCACGACGTGGCCGTCACCGTCTCGAGTCTGGCCGAGGTCCAACGTTTCGAATCCGTCGCGGCGGCCGCCGATCAAGTCATCACCGTGCATTTGAAAATCGATACGGGTATGGGCCGGGCCGGGGTGTGGCACGAGCAGGCCCCGGCAGTCTACGCCGCCATCCGTGCGTCCGAGTGTCTCAACCTCGCCGGCATCTATACCCATTACGCGAGCTCCGATGATGATCCCAAGTTCACCCATGAACAACGGGAGCGGTTCCGGGCCGCACTCGACCAATTCGCCAACCTGAACACGGAAGACCTCCTGATCCATGCCGACAACAGCGGCGGATTGGAAACCATCGAACGCGCCGGACCATTCAACGCCGTTCGGATCGGACTGCTGCAGTTTGGGATCCTGCCGCGCCCGGGCTCGCTGTTGGCCGACGTCGAACCCGATCCGGTGTTCAGTTTTCGCACCCGGGTGGGCTTGGGGAAGGAACTGCCTGCCGGCACGGCAATCAGCTACGGCCAGACTCACCGACTCAGCCGCAACTCCAGGGTCGCGATACTTACCGCGGGATACGGGGACGGCATCACCCGGGCCTTAAGCAACCGCGGACAAGTCATCATCCGCGGTGAACGATGCCCCATTCTCGGCCGGGTCACCATGGACCAAACCATCGTCGACGTAACGGATCTTGCCGAGGTCGAGGCGGGTGATCGCGTCACCTTGATCGGCCGCGACGAAACCGCCGAAATTGGCGTCGCCGAATTCAGTGGTTGGGCTGAAACCATTCCTTGGGAAACGCTGTGCTCCGTGACCAAACGGGTCCCCCGGGTTTACCGAACCGCCCTCGGAGTTTAACAAATCGACGACTCGACTTGCGACCAGCTGGCACCGCATTGTCTGTCTCCTCCCGGATTCTCATGAACATCAAATCCTCCCCTTCTTTCCTCCTTACCCTCGCAGTCGCCTGCGCCGCCCTGCTGGCCGGCTGTAAGACCACCACGCTTGAATCCACCTGGACGGCACCAGAAGTCGGCAGCATCAAGTTCAACAAAATCCTGGTGATCGGAATCTCGCCGGTGGCGTCCCTGCGCGAACCCCTGGAAGACAAAATCAAGTCCCAGATCACCCGAGTCCCGGCCATCGCCAGCTACGAACTTCTCCCCGAGGTCGAGGATCAGGTGAACCCGGAGAAGATCGCCGAGGTCATCGCCGCCCATGATATCGATGGCATCATCACCCTGCGTATGATCGGCATGAACGACGAGGTGACCTACCACCCCGGGGGTTACGTGCCGACTTACTACAGTTCATTTTCCGCCTACTACTCCCCCGGTTACGCCTTGGCTCCTTACTACGGTGGCATGGGGGGATATGGCATGGGCGGAGACGGCAGGGGGGGGGTCGGCATGCCCGTGTCCTACGAGTATGTGGAGCCGAGTGAGACCCGCGACGTCTACACCAACATCGAGACCAACATCTATGATGCGACCGATGGAAACCTGATCTGGTTCGGCCGCACTTCGACCAAGAACGCCAGCCAGCGCCAGCAGACCATCGAAGAGGTGGCCGCCGTGGTGAAAGCCAAGCTGCAGTCGCAGGGTCTCATTCCCTGAAGCGGGAATCAGTTCCGCTCCGGATCTTCCGGCTCGTGGGCCAATAGGCGCCATTCCGGCCCTATTTGGGAAATAACTCCACGCCAGAGCGACTCGTCCGGCTCGCGCAAAAGCAGATCAGCCGGGATCGCACTCACTGCCCAGGTGTGGTGCTTGAGTTCGTTTTCCAACTGTCCGGCTCCCCAGCCGGAGTGGCCCATGAAGGCACGCAAATCGAGCCGATCACCCTGCTCCACCATCAGTGCCTCGGCCTTGTCGGGCTCCAATCCAAAGTGCAGCCGCAACCCCTCCCCGTCCGGGTGAATGCCAATCGCGCAGATGATCAGTCGATCCGTCTGCACCGGGCCTCCCGCAAAAATCGGAGTCTCCTCGATCATACCACCCAGAAACTCGGGATCGACTTCCCCCAGCACCTGGCCCGTCGGTCGGTTGATCACCACCCCCAACGCGCCTTCCTCGTCATGGGCCGAGAGCAAAACCACCGCTCGCGCGAAATTCGGGTCCTGCATCGCGGGATGCGCGAGCAGAAGCGACCCAGCCAAACTGTCCGTGGCGGGTTGGCGATTCTTCATGACTGGGTTTCGTCTGCTCCGGCGTTGCCCAATTGAGTCACGGCCACCCCGGCATCCGCCAATACTTCGCCGGCGATGGCGTCGTTCTTGTAGTCGAGCCGGTAACGAATTTCGGCAATACCCGCCGAGGCCAGAATCTTGGCGCAATTGATGCAGGGGTAATGGGTCACGTAGGCCACACACCCTTCCAGTGAGCTGCCCCGGCGCGCAGCATCCGCCACGGCGTTTTGTTCCGCATGAACCGTCGCCTGTTCGTGACCATCCCGCACGCGTGACACGTGGCGAGCCCCCGGCAGAAAACCATTATAGCCAGCCGCCACGATGCGATTGGGGCGTTGACCGCCGCTGACCAGCACACAGCCCACGTGCAACCGTTCACACGGTGATCGCGTGGACAACAGCACGGCCGTGGCCGTCAAATACTCATTCC
>CAKZMS010000079.1 GCA_937128785.1 uncultured Opitutaceae bacterium
TCGCGTTCCACGTTTCCTTGGAGCCGGACATCTATCTCGACCATGTTCACCTCATTCCTGAGGTCCGGGCCCAGCAGGCAAAGTTCTTGGCCGAGGGCCTACACCGCCTGACCACAACTTAGCCCCAGCGCTTGTCAGAGGATCGCGTCGACCGTGACCTTTACGCTTAACTCAGTCTGCACCGGGTTGGCGTTGGAGAATGCGCCTTGAATGGGGTTCACCGATTCGGCCTGAGCCCCATGGGCCACCGCCACAAAGCGATCATCGCACCATATGCCGTTGGTGGGATCGATTCCCTTCCAGCCGGCTCCCGGCAGGTAGACTTCAGCCCAGGCGTGCATCGCGTTATCGGCGACCTTTTCGTCTCCCTGCGCCGAGCCAATGTAACCACTGACGTAACGCGCCGCCAATCCCAGCGTGCGGCAGAGTTCGGTAAACAGGACGGCAAAGTCACGACAGGCGCCCTGCCCGCGACGCAAGGTTTCGATCGAAGTCTGAATTCCCGGAGCTTCCCGCCGTTCGTACTTCAGTTCGCCGTGCAGCACCCGACAGAAGGCGTGGAGCATAGCCAACGGATTTTTCGGGCGGTCCAGAAAGGTGCGGGTCACCCAAGCCCTCAGTTCGTCCTGGGTATCGTCAAACGGCGGCATGAGGTAAGGCGCGAGCGCAAACGCAAGCACCGGGTCATAGGTAAACGGTGACTCCACCGCGTAGTCCTCGAGCACGAAGTCGAACGGATTGGTATCGCGGGTCTCGACCTCCAAATCTGACCGCACGCTCAGCTCCGTCGTCGGAGTGGGAAAACGAGCGTGCCAGAGTTCGTTCTCCAAGGGATCCATGGTCTTGGAGTAATTGGGAATCGGACTGATCTGCAGGTTATAGCGTCTGATACGCTGCCGTGACGTCTCCCGCGGGCGGAGATAAAGCAGATGAGGCGAGAGCAAAACGGGCTCCGAATACCGATAAACCGTTTCGTGGGTGATATGAAGGATCAAGCCCCCACTCAACAGAGGCATTGCTGAGATAGCAATGGTTCCGTCAACATCAACAAATGGCCCCGCCACCAACAAAGGTAACGGGGCCATGAAAGCGGTGGACTGTTCGAGTGAGGCCTACGCGAGATCGAAACGATCGGCGTTCATGACCTTGTTCCAAGCAGCCACAAAATCGCGAACAAACTTATCCTGCGCATCTCCGGTGGCGTAGACTTCAGCGTAGGCGCGGAGCTGGGAGTTGGAACCGAACACAAGATCTACGCGGGTGGCGGTCCACTTCACATCATCAGTCGCCCGATCACGCACTTCGTAGAGATCCTCGTCCGGCGAGGTCGCCTTCATCACGTTGCCCATGTCGAGCAGGTTGACGAAGAAGTCGTTGGACAGGGTGCCCGGACGATCGGTGAACACGCCGTTCGGAGACTTGCCATGGTTGGCATTGAGGGCCCGGAGGCCACCGACCAACACGGTCATCTCCGGCGCGGTCAAACCGATCAATTGCGCGCGGTCCACCAGCATTTGCTCGGCGGGAACGCTGAGCTTGCCCTTGAGGTAGTTGCGGAAGCCATCGGCCTGAGGCTCGAGCGGCTCGAACGATTCGGCATCGGTTTGCTCCTGCGAAGCATCAGTTCGCCCCGGGGTGAACGGAACCTCGATGTCGCTGCCGGCCTGCTTGGCGGCCGCTTCAACGGCGGCGCCGCCGCCGAGCACGATGAGATCGGCGAGGGATACCTGTTTGCCATCGGACTGAGCGGCGTTGAACTCGGCCTGCACGCTCTCAAGCACTTCGAGCACCTTCGCGAGCTTGGCGGGCTGATTGGCTTCCCAGTCTTTTTGGGGGGCCAGACGGATGCGGGCACCGTTGGCTCCACCCCGCTTGTCGGAACCGCGAAAGGTCGAGGCCGAAGCCCAAGCGGTGGCGACCAGCTCGGAAACCGAGAGGCCGGATTCGATGATCTTGGATTTGAGGGCGGCGATGTCCGCGGCGTCGACCAACGGGTGGTCCACGGCTGGCAGCGGATCCTGCCATATCAGATCTTCGGCTGGAACTTCCGGACCGAGGTAAAGTGACTTCGGCCCCATGTCGCGGTGCGTGAGCTTGAACCAAGCCCGGGCAAACGCGTCGGCGAACTGATCCGGGTGTTCGAGGAAGCGACGGGAGATCTTCTCATACTCGGGGTCGAAACGTAGCGAGAGGTCGGTCGTGAGCATCCGGGGCTTCTGCTTCTTGTTCGGATCGAAAGCGTCGGGAATGGTATCCTCGGCGTCCTTGGCCACCCACTGGTGGGCCCCAGCCGGGCTCTTCTCCAACTCCCACTCATATTTGAAGAGGTTTTCGAAGTAATTGTTGCTCCACTGCGCCGGCGTCTCCGTCCAGGTGACTTCCAAACCGCTGGTGATCGTGTCGGCACCCTTGCCACTCGCGTAGCTGCTGGACCAACCCAGACCTTGTTCGGTGATGTCGGCACCTTCGGGCTCGCGACCGACATGATCTTCCGCCGCAGCGCCGTGGGTTTTGCCAAAGGTGTGACCGCCGGCGATCAGCGCGACGGTTTCCTCGTCGTTCATGGCCATACGAGCGAAGGTCTCGCGGATATCGTGAGCTGCCGCGACCGCGTCCGGGTTACCATTGGGCCCCTGTGGGTTTACGTAGATCAGACCCATCTGCACCGCGGCGAGCGGGTTCTCGAGGTCACGATCACCCGTGTAACGTTTGTCGCCCAACCACTCGGTTTCGGCGCCCCAGTAAACGTCTTCTTCCGGCTCCCAAACATCGGCGCGGCCGCCGCCGAAGCCGAAGGTTTTGAAGACCATTGACTCCAACGCACAGTTCCCGGCGAGGACCAGGAGATCGGCCCAGGAAAGCTTGCGGCCATACTTCTGTTTGACCGGCCACAGCAGGCGGCGGGCCTTGTCGAGATTGGCGTTGTCGGGCCAGCTGTTGAGCGGCGCGAACCGTTGTTGTCCTGCGCCCGCGCCACCGCGGCCGTCAGCCGTGCGATACGTGCCCGCGCTGTGCCAGGTCATGCGGATGAAAAATCCTCCGTAGTGCCCAAAGTCCGCCGGCCACCAGTCCTGGGAATCGGTCATCAACGCGTAGAGATCCTCCTTCACCGCCTTCAGGTCGAGCGACTTGAACTCCTCTGCGTAGTCGAAATCGGGATCCATCGGGTCGGTCAGATCCGAGTTCTGATGGAGCATCTTCAGGTTGAGCTGATTCGGCCACCACTGGCTATTGGACTGGCCACCAGCCGCAGTCGGTTTCTGCACGGCTCCGTGGAGATGGGGGAAGGGGCATTTGCCGCCGGATTCTTGATTTGGGTCTTCCATGATAAGTCTGATTTGAGGACAGGATCCCGGGCATCACACAGGGTAATGCACGGCATCCCAAAAGAGGGGAAAGAGAATCATGCCTCGCCTCCAGCGCAGGGCAAGACGACGCGTAAATTTCGCGGCCTCCTGCCCCTAAAATGAGCCCAACTGATGCGCCGAAACACTTCAGCTCGGCCGAGTCAGGGCAATATCACACCATTCCCCCATCTCCCGGGCCTCCACCGCCCAATCCGGGACGACCCGGGTGAACGCCGCCTGAATGGTGCGCACCTCGACCGCCAGGATGCCACTCAGCACCAACAGCCCCCCGGGCTTCACGGCCGCGGTCAACTCGGGTACAAACTCCGCGAGGACATGGCCAAGAATATTCGCCAAAACGAGATCATAGGGACCGTCCCCGAATCCCGTCTCCAGATCGCCTTCATAAAACTCCAATTCGTTCTGCAGGTCGTTGAGCGCGCCGTTTTCCTGGGCGATGCGGACCGCTTCGGGGTCGTTGTCAAAGCCCTGCACATCGGTGAACCCCAACCGCGCCGCCGAAATCGCCAGGATGCCCGAGCCGCACCCGGCATCGACGATGGTCGCGTTCCGCGGTGCCGATTCCGCCCATGCCACCAACCGCTCACAACACAGGCGCGTGGTCTCGTGATTACCGGTACCAAACGCCATACCCGGATCGAGCCAGATCGCGACGTCCTCTTCCTTCATCCGGTGACTCTCCCGCTCCCAGACGGGGACCCAATGCAGGCGCCCACAGCGCCATGCTTGGAAATGCAGTTTGTAACTCTCCTGCCAATCTTCGTCAGCCATTTCCTGAAAGGCCGCCTCCCCTGCCTCCGGCACCAAATCACGGATCTCGGCCCACTGCTCCCGCGCCTCGGCCTCGTCCGTAAACAATCCCACGACCCAAGCCGCGGGGATGAGCACATCGTGCATCACGCTCCAACGCTCGTCTTCCCGCTCCAACAACATGCCGTCGACATCATCGACTCGATCTACCGGCAAGGTGGCTTTTACTTCCCAAAGACTCATGGGCGCACCTCAACCGGGCGGCCGCCGATTTACAACCACGGACCGCGCACCCTCAGGATGCCGCCGTCGCTGCGGTGGCCGCGGTGATCGCCACAATGATGGCAACTTGAATGGCCTCGATCAGCTCCGCCGTCGCCCTGCCCAACGCCTCCCCTTCGATCAGTTTCTCAATGTGCTGCCTGCGCTGCCGCAGTCGCTTCTTGTCAAAAAGCGCGGGCAGAAACTCGCCGTTTTTGGTCAGCGACAGCAACACGATCGTGCGGGCATCCACCTTGAAGTCGTCCTCAAAGATGGCCCGATGCAGACGATTCCGAATCTCGATCTCCGGGGCCCCATCCTTTTCCGGATAGCGCACGCGGTTGAACACCCAGAGCACCTTGTCGCTCTGCTGTTCCAGGATCTCCAAGTCGACGAGCCGGGCCGAAGCGGCAGCCTGCAGCCCCTTGGAATTGGCAATCGCGGACAACCAATCACCCGCCGGCTTGAGTTTTTCCGATTGAGAAATTTTACGCAGCCACTCGTCGATCAATGCATCACCCACCGCCGCGGGATCGGTCACCACCAACTTCGGCTTGCGATTGAAAATGGATCCCGACGCCTTCCCTTCGGCCTCGGTCTGGATCCGCACGCGCTCGCGTAGCAAGAGCTCCGCCAAAACCGCCCCCGCTGCGACGTGCGCATACCAACTCCCCGTTTCAATCGTGCCCTTCTCCTCGGCCAAGGCCAAGAGGGTGATTTCTTCGTGCAGATACAGGGCGGGAGTGGCGTTCATGGTGAGGAAAGATGTCAGCGGCCCGGCTTATTTGGACAATCCTGCGTCCTCGGGCAGTCCGAGGCGGAGGTTCATGCACTGGATCGCCGACCCCGACGCGCCTTTGCCGAGATTGTCAACGCGGGCCATGACCACGGCTTGGTCGTCGTTGCCCGCCACCATGAGGTCGGCGCGGTTGGTGCCGTTACAGGCCTGCACATCAAAAAAGCCTCCGTCCAGATTACCCGCATCGTCCCCGAGCGGCAGCACCTTGACAAAAATCTGGCCCGCATAGGCCTCCGCGAGCGCGCCATGCAGGGTGGCGAGATCGGGCGACCCCGGCAGCTCAGTCAACGCGAGCGGGACCGTCACGGTCAGCCCTTGCCGGAATGCTCCTACTACCGGACTAAAAATAGGCGGATGCGCCAGACCGGTGTGTTGCTGCATCTCCGGCAGATGCTTGTGCGCCAGACCCAGCGCGTAGGGTCGCGGACTCGACAACGCCTCCGGTCGATCCGGTGCTTCATAGGCCGCGATCATTTTTTTGCCCCCGCCGCTGTAACCGGTCAGCGAAAAGCAGCTCAACCGCTGATCCGCCGGGATGATGCCCGCTCTCACCAAAGGTTGCACCGCGAGAATGAATGCACCGGCATGGCAGCCGATGTTCGCGATCCGTTGGGACGTCTTGATGTTCTCCCGAAAGCCATCCCCCAATTCCGGCAAACCATAAGCCCAATCCGGATCCGTCCGATGAGCCGTGCTCGCATCGATGAGCACGGTGTCGGGGTTGGTCACGAGTGCCACCGATTCACGCGCCGCGGCATCGGGCAAACACAGAAACGCCACGTCGGCGGCATTCAGGCAGGCGGCTTTGGCGGCCGGGTCCTTGCGCAGGGCCGGATCGATGGTGATGAGCTCGAGCTCCTCCCGACCTGCCAGCCGCTCATGGATCTGCAATCCGGTGGTCCCCTCGGACCCATCAACAAAGACTTTGTAAGCCATGCCTCAACTTGCGGACCAAACCGCCCCCTCCGCAAGTGGCAACATGACCGACCCACCACTCCTCCGGCCTCTTGACCACGGATTTCACGGATGGGCACAGATCTTCGTGTGAGTAGGGGGTCACGTCGTTGTCCGAATGCCCTTAGGGTCGGCGGCGTTTAACAGCTAACGCAGTGCAACGAAGTCAATTTTCTCAGAGGGCTGGACGGCAGTGGGATGGGATCTGAGTAATCCGTGTACTCTGCGGTGAGATACCACCGGCGACTGGAGCTGCTTATTCCTCGCTTAGTCGGGCGATCACGCGCGGAAGCAGCTGATGCTCCGCCGCGTGGATTTTGGCCTCGAAGGTCTGCAAGGTATCGTCCGGCTCAATCCGGACGACTTCTTGGTCAATGATCGGTCCCCCATCCACCTCGGCGGTGACATAGTGCACCGTGCAGCCGCTTAACTTCACCCCCGACGCCACGCCTGCCCGATCCCATCCAGTCCCGGGAAACTTGGCAGCAGGCTCGGGTGCAGATTAATGATTTTGCCGGCGAAGGTATTGATGAACTTCGGTTTGATCACCCGCATGAATCCCGCGAGCACGATCAGATCCGGTTCCGCCGCCTCAATCGTCTCAATGTAAAGATCCTCCCCCGCTCCCTCCAGCTTGGTCTTGAACGGCGCCGGATCGAGATACTGCGCTGGCACGCTGAAAGTCTTACCATGTTCCAAAATCCCCGCTTCCGGTTGGTCGGCGATGATCTGCACGACATGCGCATGCCCCAGCGCCCCATCACGCTGGGCGTGCAGGATAGCCTTCGCATTAGAGCCTCCACCCGAACCTAGAATCACGACGCGCATGGGAGGCATTCGGAGTGAGGGGATCCCGATTTGGCAACCCGGTTCGTGCAGCCAGCTGAGAATACCGGCGTGGTCTCAACTCGAATTGTCCTGATCAGGACGGCGGAGCGCATTCACTAATGATCGCGGCCAAATCGCGACGGGCCTCCTCTTTTCCCGCTCCTTCCCACAACGCGAGTTCGAAGCCATTCAAGGCGATCTGGGCCAACTCAGCGGGTGTGAAATCGAGATCGGCCGCCAACGCGTAGTATTCTTCGTTAAGGCTGTTTCCGAACATCAGGGTATCGTCGGTATTGATGGTGCAACGAACCCCGGCGTCGAAGAGTTGCCGGATGGGATGGTCCGACATCGTCGAGATTCCTTCGACCTGCAGCTTGAGGTTGCTGATCGGGCAAACGTCGAGGCCGATGCCTCGATCAATCAGCATCCGCATGATCCGAGGATCTTCAATGGCCCTGACCCCGTGCTCAATCCTCTGCGCTCCCAGTTCGTCAATACAACGTCCCACAAAAGCTGCGGGCATGAACTCCCCCGCATGCGCCTTGCGATATTTGCCATGCTCAGCAGCCCGATGCCATACCCTCGCGGTCCAGTCTTCCAAAGGCAGATCTTCGGGCCCGTGCAAATCGATGCCGGTCAAATTCGGCCAGTGCACGCAGTCGTCAATAATGGGCGCGGTTTCGGCATCGTAACTGTTGTGCCGCATCCCCACAAAAACCCGGACTTCCAAACCGGGCGGGGCCGCATCGAGAATCGCCGCAATCACCTCCGGTCCGTGCATGCCCGGCTGGTTGAGCAGGCCGATGTGAAAACTGCATTCCACGTAGCGAACATTTTGCGACACGCACTCCTGAAAAACTCCCCGAGCGCACTCGTGAAAGGCCTCCGGGGTTTTGAATACGGCCATCGCGACCTGCGCAAAGAGCTGGGTAAAATGAGTGAAGCTGTCGTAGCGAAAGTCATCATCCCACATGTAGGGCACCTGGCCGAACAGCTCGGGGGCATGACGATCGAGCAACTCCAAGGGACAGGAGCCTTCGAGATGCAAGTGCGTCTCGGTCTTGGGTAGACCCTGCACGAACGCGGCCAAATCTGGAGCTGCCGTATACACCGGAGAGGTTCTTGGGGTTAGGCCGTGAAGGTGCGGCCCAGGCCCACTTTCTTAAGCCAGCGACGAAATGCGATGGATGCCCGGTCCGCCTTGGCATGCACCTCGGTCGACACCGCCAGCGGAATCTCCTCGGGCTTTTGCTTTTCAATCATGGCACGATCTTCGCCGAGAATTTTGCGTTCCCACGCCAGCAGGTCTTCCACGGGAACTTCTTTGTCAAAATTCCGGGTGAACACCACGATGAGCTGCGACTGTTTTGCCGAAATCGGGGCGATATTGATATGGATGATGTGTTCCCGATCGCCCGGATAGGCGATGCAGGTCCGCGTGCAAAACGGCAGGAACAGGGTTCGGTGCATCTTGCGTTGCAACTCGCTCGAATTGGCGATCGGCGAGTCATCGGGGTTACCCGCCAGATAGTCGAAGGCCATGGTCATCGCCGTATCGCTTTCCGCAAATTCATACTCCGCGCCCTGGGCCGCGCTGGACTCCTGCCCAAAGGTATTGCGGTGCACAAAAGAGAAGTGCGCGTTATCGATAAAATTCTCAATCGCCCGGCCGGCTGAGCAGTCCCACAACTCGGGCCCCATGGTGAAGCGCAGGTAATCCGGGTTATCCGCTTCCGGTTCCCAAACCGGGAGAGCATTGATCGGTGCGCCGCTCAAACACACCCAAATCAAACCGTATTTCACTTCGTGAAGGTAAGTCTCCAAGCGAATCTGAGGAGGAATTTTCCAATCCGGATCACTCGGAACCTTGGTGCATCGACCGTCCGCCTCATACTCATAGCCGTGGTAGGGACAAACGAGACAACTTCCCTTGATCCATCCCTCCGTCAAAGGCGCCCCTCGGTGGACACAAAGATCCTTGGCCACCACGTAGTCATCCCCGAGCCGGGCCAGAACCAAATTCACATCCAGCAACTTCTTCGCCAACGGCTTATCGGTGATCTCCTCCTCCAGCGCGATGGGATACCACATATGGGAAAGGGCCTCCCAATCACTCCGACTGAAGGTTGATTCGGTGGGGAATTCAGCAGTCTGAGGGGCGGCGATCATGGTTCCAGCCAAGCAGAGACCGTTCCAAGCTCAAAGCCTTGATTGAGTTGGCACACATGCCGCTAGACTGGACGGCATGTCCGCCTACGCCTTTTGGGCCAGTTGCTTCCTTTTACTCTACCTGCTTTGGCTGCTTGGACTCACCGTTAAATCCTGGCGGGAAAAGGTCGGAAACCTGAATGACTACTTCCTCGCCGGTCGCTCGGTGGGGCTGATCCCGTCAATTCTCACCTTCTGGGCGACCTATTTCAGCGCCGCGGCACTCATCGGGGCGGCCGGCTACTACTACATCCACGGAATCGGAAATTTCTATTTCGCGTCGATCGGTTACTTCATCCTCGCGGGCGTTACCGGCACCGTGGGCGTGCGACTCTGGAAGCTCTCGAGAAAATACCCGGAGCTGAGGTCCCCGATTCAATTGTATCTACGGGACTACCACTCCCCTGCCCTCGAGGTCTTCTATGTTGTCATCACCCTCCTCTGCCTCGTCCCCTACATGGCCGCGCAGATCACGGGTTTTGCGTGGTTGATCGAAAGTGCACTCGGACTGCCCTACATCTTAACGGCCGGTGGCGCCTTGCTCGTCATCTTCCTCTACGCCGAATCGGGCGGACTAAAAAATATCGTCAGCACCGACGTCGTGCAATCGCTCATGACCATTGTCGGCTGCATTGGTGTCGTAATCGCTTTCCTGTGGGTTTTCTGGGACTTCGATATCGGACAATTCTTCGCTGACGTGGAGGCGACCAAAACGCCTTCGCTGTTGGCTATCCCGGGGCCTCAGGGATTCTACACGCCCATCATCATTTTCAGTCTCGCCGTGTTGATTTCTTTGGGAGCAGTCCCGATGGCGCACAACGCCCAGCGCTACATGATCGTGAAAGATGTCCGCTACCTCAAACTGCTCATGTGGCTGTTTCCGGTCCTCGGAGTTTTTGTCACCGTAATCGCCGCGGTGCTGGGTTTGGGCGGAGCGGTTCATTTCCCCGGCCTGGAAAGCGGCGACCAGGTAATCGGCCGGGTGACCGCGAGCGTTCCCGCCATCATCGGTGCCCTCGCCACCGTCGGGATTATCGCTTCAACGATGTCCACGGCAGACTCTATTCTACTGAGCGTGGGCTTCATCGTCAGCGAACAGTGTTATCGCCGATCCGAATCAACGCCGACCCAAAGCGTCCGACGGCTCAACCGATGGTGCACCCTGGCGGTAGCCTTCTTTGCGTTCTTCGCCAGCATCAAGCCGGGGTTGGTCACCGAGTTCGCCTTCAACGCATTCGGCGGGATGCTGCAACTCGCACCGGTCATGATCGCCGGTATCTACGAGTGCCACGTCGACCGGCGATGGGCTTTTGCCAGCGCAATCAGCGGGCTCGGGGTCGTCATCATCGGCAATACCCCGATCTACGGCTTGTTGGTATTCTCCCAAGTGCCGCCCTACTTTGTCGGCTTCCTGGTCGCGTCAGCCGTAATGGGAGTCGCGATTCTCCTGCGACGCACCCTATTGACTGACGCCCCCTCCACCTCACAGCGGACGCCATCCGGAACATCAAAGAAACCGGAATGAGAACAAATCCGCGTCGGCCATGACGAAGCGAAGTTGAACGACCTGACCCGCCAATGCACCCAGATCCGGATCACCGTTCCAACGGACCAACCGCTCGATTTCGTCGCCGTAGATTTCGGCACAGTCCTCGGCCGAGCATCCCGGGATCGGTCGACCGCTTTCATCGCGCAACTCGACCCGAATTTGACCCGCCGCCGAGGAGGCAAAATTCAGCACCAATTCGTCACCGGAGAATCGCAGCGGCTTGGTGACCAATTCTCCCCCGGCGTAGGGGGCGTGCACCGCCACAAACCCATCCAATCGCAGCGAGTGCCGCGACAGATGCGCACTCGGCTGGCCGTAGTGCGACATCCGGTAAAAATACATGCGACGACCATCCAGCGAGGGCACCAGACCGAGCGCCGGCGTATTGTCTCGCGCCGCCCAGTCACGCACCGTCGGACCCGGGCGTACAAATCCTTCCATGAAGGTGCGGTCGTAAACGCTGCCCCCTCGGGAGGTGAGCATCACGGCATCGCTGGCAAAGCCACCGCGCTCGGGGTTACCATGCAGCCTCGCCGACAACTCAAACTCCACCCCGGGGCGCTCCGGCAGGAATCGCTTGGCCAGAGCCACGTAGATGTGAGGTGCTCGAAAGTAAGGCTGCGTGCCGTTGGTGTAGAGATGCTCCATCGGTGTGTCGCCAAACTCCATGCGCACCGGGTCGGTCCATTCGATCAGATCGGGTGACGTGGTTCGGGAAATCGTGCGCCATCCCTCGAAGCCTTCGCCCGTCCACGTCCGAAAATAGCAGAGGTAAGCCTGTTCGTGCTCTGACCAGAATACGACATTATGGGAATCAAACATGCCATCGGTGAACAGGTATTCTTCCGGACCCCATCGGCGCCAGTTGATCCCGTCCGCGGACGCAAAACCCGCGAGACCATATTCCTCCACCCCCGCGATTGCCTTGAAGCGCTCATCCGCCGGCACTCCCGGGCGGTCGTCGATGAACGGACTGAAGTTCCGCGAGAAGCGGTCCTCCGTCGCAAGCACGATGTTGTTGTCGCGCGATCCCTGGAACTCAAACAGGCCCAGATTGGGCTTCGTCCAGTTCACCCCGTCCCGGGATTCGGCATAGGCCGTGACCGCCACTCTACCTTTTTGCGCGGTCGGTAGGCCACGGTAATACATCCGGAAAAGTCCGTTGTCATTGAGCACCGTCGCGTAGGCGGAAAACGGTCCCTCCCACGGCTTATCGAAACGGACGGCGATGTCTTCTCGTCGCGGCTCCTGCAATCGTAGGGACACCCCGTTCATGGCGGCAATCACGTGGGAATCCACGAACAGTTCGCGACGATCACCCAAGTCAATGGGCGCGGCCATCAGACCGCCGACCAAGACCATACCAATGGACAGTAGTTTTGTTTTCATAGTCTTCCCGTGAGCACTTTGCCGGGCTTGACTGGTTTTCCCGTATCCGCACTCGCCACCACAGCAAAACACAGTTCCAGCGTGCGTAGGTTATCGGCCGCACTGATGGACGATTCCCGGCCTTCCTCGATTGCCCGTAAAAACTCCCCCAGCGTGCCCCGGAACCCATCGGGAAACCATTGGCCCTTGAGCGGCATTTTTGCCGTGCCTTTGGCAGTTGAAAATTCCACTTCGTCGATCTTGTTGACGTCGCCGATGCCGCGCAGCGTTCCCTTCGAACCCACACAACAGAAGTATTCGCGGGGATCGATCGATTCGTAAGCACTGAAGCCGAGCGTCGCGAGACCATCGCCAAAATTGATCGTAGTGTTGGCGACCATCGGGGACTTCATGTCCTGCCCCGGCACGCGAACCGCGTTGGCGAAAACCGACCGCGGTTTGCGATCGCCAAATACACAGCGCGTGGCGTCGAGCCAGTGAATCGCGAAGTCGTTCAGAATGAGATGATGCAGCTTCTCAAACGCGGTGCCGCGCGTCCATGTATGGTCCCAGGCGAGGGAAAAATCCAAAGAGTAAATCTCTCCCAGCAGGCCCTG
>CAKZMS010000080.1 GCA_937128785.1 uncultured Opitutaceae bacterium
AAATGCAATCGTTTCCAAACTTTTCACCCTCCAATATTATCAATCTGTAAATATCAACCTTCTCATAACTGCTGAGCACTGTAGGATTCTATGTTTGCGGAAAATTTCAAAACCAAAACATATGAAAAAGACTAGTATCGCACTCATCTCGATGGCGCTCCTCACGGCTCCCGCAGCCATGGCGGAATTCCAAATCGTGAACAACTTCGACTCGGGCAGCCTCGGCGATGCCTATGTTGGATTCAGCCCGGCTGAAGACAACATGAATGGCGGAGTCACGATCATCCCTGATCCTGACAATCCCGCGACGGAGGGTATCCTCCAACTCGACGGTGGCACCTTTTCCACCATCGATGGTATCGGCACCCACAACGTTTGGTTCGCTCACCCGATTCCTGACATCACGGGAACCGCGACCCTGTATTTCCGTTTCCTGCGCTCCGGCCTAGCCGACGTTACTATGGGCACCTCGGCTGTGGCCGAACCGCAAGCTTACGGCGATTATTCCGCTCTCTTCCGCACGGAAATCGACGGCATCTTCGACGTGCACAACGACGGCTACGCCGAGACATCCTTTGTCAGCGCCGAAAACACTTGGTATGAATTCTGGATGGTTGTCGATGTGGCCGCCAACACCTCCGATGTTTACATCAAGGGTGGCGAATACACCGAAATCCAGCAACTCGCCGACGATATTGTGTTCCGTAATAACACCACTGATCCACAGAACCGTTTCTACGCTCGTTTCTCCACCGGTGATGCCTCCAATCCCAAGGGTGAATCACCCGTCTGGTTTGATGATGTATTCATCGACCTGACCGGTCAAAACCTGACCACCCCTGGTGATGACGTGGTGACCGATCCTGGTGAAGTTCCGACCGAAAACGGCTCCGGTGAGCTCTCCAACCTCTCGACCCGCGGCAGCGTCTCGACGGGTGAGAACGCCATGTTCGTTGGCTTTGTGGCCACGGACGACTCCCGTCGCTTCCTCATCCGTGGCGCTGGTCCTCTGCTCGCCGGCTTCGGCGTGAACAACGCTCTCGCTAACCCAACCATCACCGTTCGTAACGCCTCCGATCAATCCGTCGTGGCAACGAACGAGAACTGGGGAGACAACTCCAACGCTGCTTCCATCGCGTTGACCGCCGCCTCCGTCGGTGCTCAGCCGTTTGCTGATGGTTCCGCTGACTCCGCGCTGATGCTCTTCCTCGCCCCTGGTGTTTACACCGTCGAGGTGTCCAGCGGCGACGGCACGACTGGTGTCGCTCTCGCTGAGGTCTACCGCATCCCCTAATCAGGGGCTTCGCTCTCTGATTAGTTGAATCAATTCAGGCGGGCGACTGCGCTATCCGCACGGTCGCCCGCCTTTTTTCTTTTAGAATCTCCCCACATCCCATGCCCCTTGCCAAACCCTTCTGTTTCGCCGCTATCCTCGGCGCTGCTTGCTTCACTCCGGCTTTTGCCCAAATTACAGATGCAATTCCTGAGGGCATTGAGAAGGGAGATATTGTTGTCGCGGTAGAGGATTGGTTACGGGCACCACAGACATTTGGCGGCCGTTCCGACCGTGCTCGCCTGGCGGTAATGAAGCCCGCCTACGATAATTCCGGTCGAATTTTCATCAACGATCTCCGGGGGCCGATGTATGTCATCGCCAACGATCAGATGATCGAATACGTCGATTTGAACGACGTGTTTCCCAATTTTCAGGACGAAAACCGTCTCGGGACGGGTTTTCATTCCTTTGCTTTTCATCCCGATTTCGAAACTAACGGCAAATTCTACACCGGGCACTCGGAAGACGCGGGATCGGGCACCGCCGATTTCACCATGCCCAATGATGAGACGATCACGATCCAAAGTGTAATCGTCGAATGGACGGCAACCGATCCCTCCGCCAACACGTTCTCCGGCACCCGCCGGGAAGTGATGCGAATAGAATACCACGAGCAGGTTCACAACGTGCAGGAGATTGCCTTCAACCACTTCATTGGCTCCGGCAATGCGGACTACGGTATGCTTTATATCTGCTCGGGAGATGGTGAGGCGGTTGCCGAAGGTTTTCCCGAGGTAGCCCATCGACTGGACACAGTCTACGGCACGCTCCTGCGCATCGATCCGATGGGGAACAATGCCGCCAATGGCAGGTATGGTATCCCGGCCGACAATCCCTTCGTTTCTGATGGGGACCCCAACACTCTGGGCGAGATTTATGCCTGGGGTTTTCGTAATCCGCATCGGATTATCTGGGATTCAGCCAATCCCGATCGCGCCTATGTAGTTGATATCGGCGAGCGTAACATCGAAGAGATCAACCTGATCGTAGCCGGCGGGGACTACGGCTACAGCCAACGCGAGGGCACCTTTCTTATGAACACCGATGTTGATTCGGATGTCGTGTTTCCCCTTCCCGATAATGACGCCAGCTTCAACTACGTGTATCCCGTCGCTCAATACGATCATGACGAAGGTCGCGCGATTGCCGGCGGCCAGATATACCGCGGCGACACCTGGCCTGAGCTGAATGGAAAAATGCTCTTTGGCGATATCGCCAACGGTCGAATTTTTTTCGTAGATGCCGATGCCCTCACGCCGGGAAGTCAGGCTCCCATGCAGGAACTTCGTCTGTTCAAAACAGTAGAACGCAGTCTGCTCAGTATCATGGGGGACTCACGGGCTGATCTTCGTTTTGGCATCGGTGAAGATGGACAGATTTATCTTACGACGAAACGAGATGGGTGGATCCGTCGATTTGAAGCACCAGAGACGGAGCCAGAAGATCCCAACGGAACAGGCGAGCTTACCAATCTCTCTACCCGTGGTAAGGTCGAAAGCGCCGAATCAATTATGATCGGTGGCCTCGTTATTATTGAGGATAGTCGTCGGGTATTGATTCGTGGCCTCGGACCGTCCTTGGCCGACTTTGGTGTAACCGGTGCGCTGGCGGATGCAAAAATCACCATCTACAACGCCGCGGAAGAAGTCATTGCCACCAACGATAATTGGGGTGAGGCGAGTAATGCCGCCACCATCGCCGCTTCGGCTGCCGCAGTAGGCGCGGTGCCCCTGGATGCGTCTTCCCTC
>CAKZMS010000081.1 GCA_937128785.1 uncultured Opitutaceae bacterium
CCAACAGAAATCCCACGGCCAAGGACTACGGCAACAGCTACTGGCCCGATGACATCTAGCGCAGCCAGTCGGAAGCGAACCCGCTGAGGGAGGATTACTTCGGGCTCAAAATCGACGAGAAGGAAGACCGCGGGATCTCGTGGAATGGGTTCGAACATAATTTTTTGATGATGCCCATGGCCGACGGTCAGGTGCGCAATGTATCGTTTCTCGCGGCTGTCGCCCTCGAGCACGACTGCCGCATGGTCGTGGCGGAGGACGTCAATCTCGATGGTCGGCTTGATCTGGTGGTGGACCACAACCCGCCGGATTGGGACGCCAACACCGATGGCAGTCACCTTTCCGTTTTCCTCAATAACATGCCGGCCGTGGGTAATTTCATTGGCTTGGCTTTCCAACGCCGCCCCGGTGGCATCGAATTGAACGGCACCCGTATTTATGTGTCATGCGGTGGCCGGGAAACCGTCGGTTACATCGTCGATGGTGATTCTTTCGAGTCCCAGCATTCGACCACCAAACATTTTGGTCTGGGTTCCGCCACCGAGGTTGAATCTGTCCGCATCGTGTGGCCTGACGGCCTCGAGCGCATCGTCACCAACCCGGCGATCAATCGCTATCACCGGATCCCCGCCCCCGCGCGAGACCGCTGATTGATGCCTTCCCCCGGTCAGTTTCTTGGCATTGGGTTGTGCCTGTTGGCCGGGTGGGGGGAGCTGTCAGCGCAACGAGACCCTAGCACGGCCGAGATGGCGGCGCTCCTGGCCCGCATCGACCGGGAGCATCGCGAGAACCCGCACGGCTACCTCAACGATGAAATGGTCGCCCGCATCAAGCAGACGATTCGTCCGCAGATGGCGCTGCCCGAATGGTATTCGACTCACTATGCGCTCACCGAGAATCTGATTCGCGCCAATCGCAACGAGGAGGCGGTGAGGGAGCTTGACGCCATGTTGGAGACCACGGGAGGACTGCCGCCGCAAGTCAGGCAGTCCGTCGAACCGGCTCTACAGCGCATGAAGGGTTTGGCCTGGTTGCGGCATGCCGAACAACGCAACTGCGTGCTGCACCATTCGGCGGATTCCTGTCTGTTTCCGATCGCGGGCCAAGGCATTCACCAGGAACCCGCCAGTTCCGGGCAGGCCCGCGAGGCGTTGCTGGCCGCCTTGGCGCAAAACCCGGAAGATGAGCGGGCCCGTTGGCTGCTCAATGTGACGGCCATGACGCTGGGGCAGTTTCCCGCGGGAGTGCCTGAGCCGTATCGCATTCCCGAGAGTCAGTTGGAGTCCGACTATGCCCTGCCTCGGTTCCAGGAAATCGCCCCCGCGGCGGGCGTGGATATCAATGCGCTTTCCGGGGGAGGGGCGATGGAGGATTTTGACGGGGACGGATGGCTCGATCTGATCGTGTCGTCGTGGTCGTTACGTGACCAGGTGCGATTCCTGCACAATCGCGGAGATGGCACGTTTGAGGACCGATCGATCGCGGCGGGATTGGCAGGCATTACCGGTGGTCTCAACCTCATCATTGCAGACTATGACAATGACGGTGACACCGACGTGTTGGTGTTGCGGGGAGCTTGGCTCGGGAACCACGGCCGCCAACCCAACTCACTTCTGGCCAACAATGGTGATGGGACGTTTACCGATGTCACCCGGGCTGCGGGCCTCCTTTCCTTTCATCCCACGCAGACCGCGGTGTGGTGGGATTTCGACGGGGACGGCTGGCTGGACCTCTTTATTGGGAATGAGTCCACCGAGGATGCAGTGCACCCCTGTGAGCTCTACCGCAACCGGGGCGACGGCACGTTTGTCGAAATCGCCACCACCCTCGGCCTCGACTCGCAGGGCTGGGTCAAGGGCACGACCACCGGCGACTTCAACAACGATGGCCGGCCCGACCTTTATCTCTCCCTCCTCGATGGACCCAACCAACTCTGGGTCAATCAGGGGCCCGACGCAGCGGGTGATTGGCAATTTGCCGATGTCGCCGCTGCCGCAGGGGTCGATGAACCGTTTCGCTCGTTTCCCTGCTGGTTCTGGGATTTCGACAATGACGGTTGGGAGGACCTTTTTGTGGCTGGTTTTGGGGTGGAGGACGTGGGCGATGCCTACGCGGTGCTGACCGGCCGCCCGCACGAGATGGTCGGTCCGCGGCTCTACCGCAACAACCGCCGGGGCGGTTTCGATGACGTAAGCGAGACGGCCGGACTCGAACAGTGCTGGTTGCCCATGGGCGCCAACTTCGGCGATCTCGATAATGATGGTTGGCTGGATTTTTATGCCGCCACGGGGGACACGCCCATGGACATGACGCTGCCCAACAAAATGTATCGAAACGCGGGTGACGGTTATTTTCAGGATGTCACGACCGCCGGTGGTTTCGGGCATCTGCAGAAAGGCCATGCCGTTGCGTTTGGAGATTTTGATCACGACGGGGATCAGGATGTGCACACGGTCATGGGCGGGGCTTTTTCCGGTGACCGCTACATGAACGCGCTTTTTCAAAACCCTGGATCAGACCACGCTTGGCTTAAGCTTCAGTTCGAGATGGGACCAGATCGACGCTCGGTGCTGGGCACGCGGGTGCGGGTTGACGTTGCCGGCCCCACGGGGACGCGGACAGTTTATCGGACGGTTTCATCCGGGGGGAGTTTTGGCTGCAATCCGTTGCGCCTCGAAATCGGATTGGGGGATGCGGACAAAATCTCCCGGGTGGCTGTGGCGTGGCCGGGGAAGGTCGAATTTGAGCCCATCAGTGGGGTCGCCCTGCGTGGTGCCTTCCGGGTTCGCCGGGGGGACCGGTCAGCGGAGACTCTTTTATTACCGCGGCTCGCTGCCGCCGACCCGAACCCTGCGGGGTCGAACCACTCTCATCACCAGCACTGATGTCTGACGCTCTGCCCCCGACCATCAAAGACGTGGCCCAGCGGGCCGGCGTGCACTCCTCGACGGTGTCGCGGGCACTGGCCAACCATCCCGGGATTCCGGCGGGGACCAGAAATCGCATCCGCACCCTGGCGGATGAAATGGGATATCGCATCAATCCGCTCACGGCTGCCCTGATGAAGTCGCGCCGTCGTCGCTCGGGCGGGTCTGGCGAGGTGGCGGTGGCGAATCTCGGGTTCCTGGTTCCCCAGCATCGCGTGCATGCTTGGCGGCCCCGTTCCTGGATATACGAGGTCTACCGCGGTGCCCGCGAACAAGCTCACGACATGCGTTACGGCCTGGATGCTTATTGGGCCGAGGATGGCATCGCCAACCCCACGGCTTTTGAGCGCATGTTGCGTAACCGGGGGGTGCAAGGGCTGATCCTCGCCCCCGAGCATGAGGCGCCCATGCCCTTCGATTTGGATTGGGATAAGTTTGGGGTCATCTCCCTGCACTATGGGGCTTCGCAGATTATCCCGCGTTTCAATCAACTGGTGAGTAATCACTTCCACTCGATGTTGGAGTTGTGCCGTCGATGCCGTGATTTTGGCTACCGCCGGGTGGGCTTGGTGTTGCGGGATCATCCCGATACCCACTTCGAATACGGGCGGTTGGTGCTGGGGGCGTTTCTCGCCGGCGTCGGTGAATCCTCTCAGTTGGCGAGCATTCCACCGCTTTCCCAAACCGAAATAGACGTTGATCAGATTGCCACCTGGGCGCGGCGCCATCGTGTCGACGCGATCATTCAAGCGGGCGGGGGATTTTCCCTTGAATTCGATCCACCGGCGATGGTGCGGCAGCTCCGTCATAACGGGATACCCGCGGCCGCGGGGGTGGGTCTGGTGATCATGGGGCATCGGCCCGAGTTTAATCTCGCCACCATCGATGAACAGACCGACCGGCTCGGGGCCATGGCGGTGCGGATGCTGGTGGAATCGATCCAGCAAAATCAACGCGGGGTGCCCGCGCACCCGATTGTTCACCAGTTGGACGCAAGACTGTGCGACGGGGACTCCTTGCCGCGGCTTACCCGGAAAAAGAAAACGCCGTCCCGGTCCGGGACGGCGTAAAAAGTGCGGAGCGTGATCGGGGTGGTCAGCTGCTGACCACCGGCGGCACCTTGTCGAGGGCCGTGATCTCGTAATCCTCTTCGGAGGAGCCGATCTTCACTTTCACTTGATCACCGACACCCTTGCCGAGCAGGGCTTGGCCGAGGGGGGTCTTGTAAGCGATGATGAAGTTGTCGGGATCGCTGTCCCAGGCGCCGAGGACCTTGTAGGTCGGGGTCTGGCCGCTGCCGAGGTTCTTGAGGGAAACGATGCTGCCCACACCGACTTGGTGCGTGGTGGTTTCGCTGAAGTCGGTGATGCGGGCGCTGCCGAGTTCTTTCTCGAGCTGGGACTTCTGCGCCATGAGCACGGACTGATCCTGCTTCGCCATCTTGTATTCGGAGTTCTCCTTGAGGTCGCCGTGTTCGCGCGCGGCGGCGATGGACTTGGAGTTTTCCGGAATCTTCTTGGTGACGATCTCGTCGTATTCGGCGCGGCGGCGTTCGTAGCTTTCGCGGGAAACGAGCAGGGCCTCTTCCTTGCTCTCGGCATCGCCGGCCACGAGGGACTGGATGCTCGGGAAGATCTTGATGAAGCGGGCCAACAGGGACTTCTTGGTGAGGTCCTCAAAGCCCTGGTTGAGCATCAGGGTGTTCGCGAGGTCGCGGGCATTTTCGGGATCAGCCGTGGAGAGCAAGTCGGCGATCAGGTCGGTGTCCTCACTCAGGATATCGGCCAGGGGAATGCGGCGGGCGGAGGAGGCCTGCAGCGCCTCGTAATCGATGGCGAAGAAGATGGCGCTCAGCAGACGCGGGGTGATGAGGTCGTGGAGCAGCTTGGCGAATTTCTTCGAGTGACGGTTCTTTACGATCCAGAGGAGGACCGGAGCACGGAGGTGTTGCTCGACCTGCCAGCGCTTGAACGTCTCGGCGAGATCGTCGGCGTAACCGTTTTCGACGAGGAAGTTGATGCACTCGGTGGTGAACTTGCCTTGGGAAGACTTGAGCAGGTTGAACACCGCGTCGCGGCATTCGATCGGGTGCGTTTCCTTGATGAGGTTTAGGAACCGGGACTGGAAGCCAACCGGAATGGACTCGGCGATTTCCGGCAGGTCGCGCGGATCTTCGATGATCTCTCCCTGGGTCGGGGCGAGGGTGGAGACATCGACGGCGGCGAGTTTGGCGAGATCGTCACGCACGGCGGCTCCGTAGAGGCGCTCGGCTTGGGTGAGCTGATTGGATTCGCGCACGCCTTCGGTGACCACGTGCAGGACTTTCACCAGATCGTCGTGGTTCTCGTCCTTTTCGGCGGCGGCCGTCAATTTCTCGGCGATGGCGATGCGGCGGCGGGCGGAGCGGGTGCCGTCGAAAGCCTCGAGCAGCTCGTCTTTGGCCGAAACCGGGGTTTCGCGGAGGACATAGCATTCGGTCTTCTTGGCCGGGACGGCGACGCGGGGATCTTTGGCGACCACCTTCTTGGCGGCGGTCCACCACTTCTTGAATTTCGTTTCTCCCACCACCTGAGTGAGCGTGATCTCCATATCGATCGCGCTGGTCATGTGATTGGGGTAGGACTTGAGGGTCTCGACCACGAGCTGGGCCTGATCCTTCTCGACCATATCCTTGATCGCCTCGGCTTCGGTCTCCTTGCGGGCCAGGATGTG
>CAKZMS010000082.1 GCA_937128785.1 uncultured Opitutaceae bacterium
CGGCATATCCAGCAACTCATCCAACGGGGTCGCTTGATCGAGGTGAAGGTCTCCGGCCATCGTGCGCCGCAGGGATTTCAGGTGCCCGCCGCAGCCCAGTTTCTCGCCGAGGTCATGAGCCAACGTGCGCACGTAGGTGCCCTTGCTGCTCCGCCCGATAAAATCGAGCTCCGGTGATTCCCACCGCGTGAGATCAAACTGCATCACCCGGATGAACCGTGGCTCGCGCTCCACGTCCTCTCCCTTGCGGGCGCGTTTGTAGAGTGGCACCCCATCAATCTTCACCGCCGAATACATGGGCGGAATCTGATACTGGTCTCCCTTAAATTCTTCCAACGCCGCCTCGATCTGAGCCTGGCTGAACTCCGGCACCGGGCGCGACTCGAGCACCTCCCCATCGGCATCCTGCGTATTCGTCACCTCGCCGAGTTTTACCGTGCCGGTGTATTCCTTCTCGGTGCTCATGAGGTATTGGGAAACCTTGGTCGCCTTCCCCACCAGCATGACCAGCAGCCCGGTGGCCGACGGATCCAACGTGCCAGCATGACCGATCCGCTTCATTTTCAATTTCCCGCGCAGACGCGCCACTACATCGTGTGACGTGTGATCCGTGGGTTTGTCCACGAGCAGGACACCCTCAACATCCTTAGGTTGTGCCAACATGATTCAGTTTCCCCTCGTCGCATCCACCTCGGCCAGCCGTTGCTCCAACGCCGTCACCAATTCCCGCCTGAACTCGTCCGCCGTCGTGCCGGGCAGGCTCAGTCCCGCGGCACACGCGTGACCGCCGCCACCGAACTTGGCCGCCAACTGATCAACCCGGAAAATGGGATCGTTGGACCGCAAACTCGCCTTCACCCCATCGGAACGTTCTTCGATCAGGCCGCCGATTTCAACGCCGTCAATGGCCCGGGCGTAGTCCACCAGACCTTCGGTGTCTTCATGCGAGGTACCGGTTTGGGCGAATACCCCATTCACCAGCGTGCCCAGACAGATTCGGTTATCCGCGTGCATTTCAAACGAAGCGAGAAACCGCTGCAGCAGCTGCATTTTTCCCAGGGGCTCACGTTCATAGAGCTGGAACCCGGCATCCACCGGATTCGCGCCACGAGCCATGAGCTCAGCCGAAATCTGAAACGTCGCCCGCGTGGTGGAAGCGAAACGGAACTGCCCGGTATCGGTCACAATCCCCGCGTAAAGGGCCTGGGCCGTCTGCGCATCGATCGGCAGATCCTCATCGAGGAACAGTGCGCCTAGAATCTCACAGGTTGCCGCCGCACTGGAGGACACGCAGTTGTGGACCGCGTAGTGGGAATTGGAAACGTGGTGGTCGATGTTGCCCAGCACCTCGGGGAAGCGTTTGCGCAGGCGAAATCCCGGCCGGTCATGATCAGCGCAGTCCACGTAGATCGCCACGCCATCGAAGTCGCCCATGCCATCGACATTGCTGAAGGACTCATCCAACGCCGCAAATCGCAGGCGCCGGGGCACCGGGTCAGCGTTGATACAGCGCGCGTCATAGCCTTGAGAGCGCAGCACCCGGGCCAAAGCGACCTGGGAACCGATGCAGTCGCCGTCGGGTCGGGCATGCCCGACCACGGCCACGGGCCGTCCGTCGATGGCTTGGAGCAGCTCCCGAAAGCCGGACACCATGTCGGACGCGGAGAACAACTCACTCATGCCTTTTCCTCCGGCTCCTCCGGGGTGGATTTCTCCTCGGCCTCAATCTTGTCGAGGATATCGAGCACCCGGTTACCCCGCTCCACCGTTTCATCCATCAGGAAGACCCAGTCCGGCGCGTGTTTGATCTGAATGCGTTGCGCCAACTCCCGACGAAGTTCGCCGCGTTTGCGCAGCAACCAGCGGAAGCGATCGTTGACGGTTTCCTCGGTGCCAAAAATCGAAAAGAAAATCTTGCCGGTCTTCAGGTCGGGCGCGACGCGCACACCGGCGACGGTGATGGCCACGGCCTCCTGCTGGTAGCGGGTATGCAGATACGCCCCCAGCTCGCGCTGGACCAACTCGGCAATACGGATCGTGCGGTTCGACATGCGGCTCCAATCGCGACGCGATCAGAGCGACGCGCGAACTTGTTGAATTTCGAAGATCTCGATGACGTCGCCCTTTTCGTAGCCGTTGAAATCGTCGATCTTGATACCGCACTCCAAGCCCGCGCGAATCTCGTTCGCGTCGTCCTTGAACCGCTTGAGCGTGTTGACCTTGCCTTCGTAAACCGACTCCTTGCCGCGACGCACGCGGGCGGCGGCATTGCGGATAATCTTGCCCTCGGTAACGAGACAGCCGGCCACGAAACCCTTGGCCAACGGAAAGACCTCGCGGACTGCGGCCGCGCCCTTCTTGACCTCTTTGGAAT
>CAKZMS010000083.1 GCA_937128785.1 uncultured Opitutaceae bacterium
CATATCAGCTGTGGCCGCCCGATCAGCGAGTACGCGGGCGATGCGGTGGGGCATAGGTGAATCCAACAGCGCTTTAATCCGGTCTTTGTCATCGGGGCCGGGGCTGCGAATACGTCCATCCAGCACCCTCACGAGATCATCGATCCAATGCCGGGCCGGCGGGCGGTGAGCTGCATCGACGTAGTGCAGCATCCACGCGCTGTCCTCGGACTCGCCGGTTTTGAAAGGGAAGGGGGCGCTTTGCAGGAGAGTATCGATGACCAGACGATGAGACTCGTTGGATTTCTCCACGGCAAACACCGCCCAACAGCCGGGCGCGATTTCCTCGTTTCCGCCGTATTCCGCCCGCTGCTCGTCCAGCATGATGCGCAGCTTGGTATGCCCGAGCATCAATGCCTCGTCGGGGATGGGGAAGGGGGGGACGGTAGTGCTCATAGCAATGCAGGGGAAATCGTCCCTCCGGCGGGTAGGTCGCCGCAATCTGAGGATACACTTAGTCCGGCTGCGTGTATTTCGCGATAGCCGTTGCCTACTGGAGCGGGGCCCGAATGGTGGGGAACATGAAACGCACGTTCAAACTGACTGCACCGGGCAAGGATGACGCTCGCGTGCGCGACAAGATCAGGCATGAGATCAACAAGTATGCGAAGCGGGAGCGTCGCAAAGCCCTGCCCGAGGGTGGACTGCGTTGGGACTTTACCTGTGCGATTGGTCCGACCGAGGAGGTCACGAAGCCGGTTGAGTTTAAGGCCGTGGGTCAGGCGATTGAAGCGGTCGCGGAGGAGGGTGCGGTTACGGCTTTCGTCTCCACCCAATCGCGGCTGGTGAAACGGTCTCCCCGTCAGTCTACCGCGACCTGATGACTCCGACCGAACCTCACTTGAACACGGGGAATACGGCGATAATCCCGGGCTTGGCGTTTGCGTTGCCCGGCGGTGGCCGAAAATTGCTTGGGTGACAGACAAACCGGTAGAATCGCGAATGTGCGGATTAGACGAGAGGTCGGTGTTTTGACGGCAAGCACCCGCATGCGGGCGGCTTCCCTGATTCAGGTCGGAGCCTGCGGTTTGTTGGGCGCCTTCGAATCGGTGCACATGCAGAATCGGGGACTACCCGAGGCTCAGATCGGGCTCATCATGGCAGTGGAGAGCGGGCTGATGATGATTACGGCTCTGCTGTGGGGACGGATCGCGGATCTGACCCAGCGATTTCGGCTTTCCATGACGATCGCGACGGTGGGGATGGTGCTCACCTTTGCCTGTTTTGCCTACGCGGAGAACTTTGCCGGCTTCATGTTCTATGGGATTTTGCGTGGTATCTTCTTCACCGGCATCATGGGGCTGATGCCTGCGCTGGCGCTGGCCAATTTGGATCCGTCCAAACCGGGCAGTGGGTTTGGCGGTTACCGGCGATTTGGTTCCATCGGATTCATCTGGGCAGCGTCAGTCATGCCACTTCTGTTCAGTGAAATATCGACGATGGCTTTGGTCGCCATGATTTACCTGCCGGTATCGCTGTATTTTGTATTGGGGCTGCGGGATCCGAAAGCGTTAGCCGCAGAGGAAGTCAAAGAGTCGATGCCGCTTAATCGATCGGCTCTGATTCTTTTTCTGGTTGCTCACTTTCTGGCGTGCATGTCCGAACCCGCGTTCCATGGGTTTTTCAATACTTATGCTCGCGAGCTGGGGGCCTCGATGGAGTGGGTGGGCGTGCTTTCAGGAATGACCGGAGTCATGGCGTTGCTTTCCTTGGGCTACATGGGACGATTGGCCGATCGGATTGGAGCCGGGCGATTACTCGTGCTCGGCTTCATTGCCCAGGTCCTGCGCATGCTGACCACCTCCTACATCAGTGATCCAGACTGGCTGTGGGTTGCGCATTTGTTCCATGGGTTTGGATGGGCGGGGCGAGAAGTGGGTACGTTGCTCTTCCTCACGGCCCTGATGGGTAGTTCCCGACTAGGTATGGCGACCAGCCTGATGATG
>CAKZMS010000084.1 GCA_937128785.1 uncultured Opitutaceae bacterium
AACGACAACCAGTGCTCGGTTTCGGTGGCGAGTTGCCGGCGACCCATGCTGGTCAGCTTGTAGAACTTGGCCTTGCGACCGGCATCCGAGACACCCCACTCGGCTTCGATCCAGCCACGGCCCTCCAGCCGGTGCAGGGCGGGGTAGAGCGAACCCTGCTTAAGGGATAGGCGGTCTTTCGAAACCAGAGCGATGCGCTTGGAGATATCCCAGCCGTGCAGGGTGGCGGTCGATAGCGCCTTCAGTATAAGAAGATCGAGCGTCCCCTGCAGCAGTTCCTTGCGAATTTTGTCCATGGATCGACTCCTAGTGTCACACTTCTACAACAAGCAAGTTTTATGTTGTCGAACTTCGACATCAAGGTCGGAGCGATTTTGGGTGGTGATGTCCGGGGCGGGGCCAAGACTGGATGGATGGACCTCCCCGCCGAAGAAACTGAAGCGCTCGTTTACTCCCTGCAAAAATATCTCCGGGAGGAATTCGATGAGGAAACCAGCGAGCTCAAGGCGAAGTTGATGCTCAACTACATCTGGGAGGAGATCGCACCTTTGGCCTACAACGCCGGCGTGAAGGACGCGCAGGATTTCATGCGGGCCCGGAGCGAAGAGCTTCCCGATACCGTCTTTCGGGATGGCTTGGGCTACTGGCGGAGTAATTAGGTCCCGGAGTCGGGCGGTGTCGTCAGATTTTGACGCAGGGACTGCAGATCGGTCTCGATCCGGTTGAGGGTTTTCTCAATCTCGGCCTGCCCTCCGGTTACATCCGGACCGATGTGCAGTTCCTGCATGGTCGATACGATGATACCAATGAAGAGATTCAGAATCGTGAACGTGGCGATGATGATGAAGGGCACGAAAAAGAGCCACGCCCACGGATGCGTTTCCAGGATCGGCCGCACGATGCTCATCGACCAGCTCTCCAGCGTCATGATCTGAAAAAGCGTGAAGAGACTCGCGCCCACCGAACCGAAATACTGGGGGTGATCAGCGCTGAACAGATTGGTGGCGAGCACGGCGGCGGTGTAGATAAACACGGCCATCACCGCGACCACCCCACCGAGCCCGGGAATGGCATGCAGGAACGCGGCCACCACCCGCCGCATCTGGGGGACCACCGTGAGCAGGCGCATCACGCGCAGCACCCGGAGCGCGCGCAGGACCCCCCAGACGCCGGCATCCGGCAGGAGCGCGATCGCGACCACAAAAAAGTCGAAGATGTTCCAACCGCTGCGCCAAAAGCTCAGGCGGTAGGCGATGAGTTTGAGCACCAACTCAACGAGGAAGATGCCGAGGCAAACCGCATCGAGTTTTACGAGGATCCAGGGTGCTCCGGCGCCCTGATCAGGTCCCGCCTTGAGGCCGAGCACCACCGCGTTCAGCAGGATGATCGTCGTGATGAAGTGTTGAACAATCTTTGATTCCAGCAGACCGATCAGGCGTCGGGTCCACGCCGGCAGGGGAGTTCCAGTTTCGTTCGTCACAGTGGTCAACGGGCAAACAGTTCGCGGGCTTTGTCGGTGATCAGATTTACCGCGGGGTGAGTGATCCGGCGTTCGGCCGTGATCGCAAAGAATTGATCGGTGCAGCGGTTGGTTTTGCCGATGGCCTGGAGGTCATAGCGTTCCAAAGCCTCGGCGGCCACAATCGTGGGCAACGCGATGAAGCCCTTGCCGTCGGCGGCGACCACTTTCATGAGGGCCGCGTCTTCGAAGTCAGCCATGACCCGCGGTCGCACGCCGATTTCCCGAAACCAGTTTTCGAGCGCCCGGCGCAACGAAGTCGATTCGGCCGGCAGCAGGGCGGGTGCGCCATTCAGTGATTTCGGGAAACCCCGTTTGAGT
>CAKZMS010000085.1 GCA_937128785.1 uncultured Opitutaceae bacterium
GGATGCGTTGCCCAATCCCGGTCAGGACGGGCTGGGCTCACCGACCAATATTCTTCCCTCCAACCCGAATCAACCGGGGGCCAATCGCGGGGTGTTCATCGGCACGTATCGCAGTGGTGGTCCCCATACGATCCGCAACAAGTTTTTTGAGGACGTGCGCGTGGATACCCGGGTGAACCGCCTCTTCTATTTTGGTTCGCGCACGGAGGAGGTGAGTTACGAGAACTTCGTCTTCAAAGACATCTGGTTCGAGGCCCCGCCTTACTACCAAATGGGCATGGAAAATGTGCTGCGCGGTAAGGACCACGTGCGCGGATTCATCTTCGATAACTTCATGATCGGAGATCAAAAGGTCGAATCGTTGGAAGACCTGGAGCCGCTCAATCAGCGTAACCTGGAGGGCACCGTTTTCAGGTAGGCGATCAGCGGTTAGTAACACCCTACGGGGTCCGGAACGAGGGGCTGAGCACGACGGATTCCACCAACTCGCGGAAGGGGTATTGGGTGGATTCGAGCTCGGCGAGAATGCCATCGATGACCGGACGATCTAGGGGTTCCATTCGTCGACCGCAGGCATAGCTGAGGAGGCGGGCGGTGAGGTTGCGCACAAACTGCTCGTGACGATTGAGCAGGGCGGTTTTCAAGCCGCCGATGTCGGCGAAATGTTCACCGTTGGGAAGCTCACCGCTGGCATCGATGGGCACGTCCTTGCGGTAGTGAGTCCGCCACGCGCCAATGGGGTCAAAATTTTCCAAAGCGAAACCGAGAGGATCGATTTTGCGGTGGCAATCA
The DNA here is from genome assembly GCA_937128785.1 of uncultured Opitutaceae bacterium. GTDB lineage: Bacteria > Verrucomicrobiota > Verrucomicrobiia > Opitutales > Opitutaceae > Actomonas. Next base: position 793 of record CAKZMS010000085.1, read on the forward strand.
TAGCAAGCGGGATTGTCCCGGTGTTTGGCCAGAATCTCCCGCATGGAGACCGCTCCACGGATATCGGGATCGATGGCCGGCACGTCATCGGGCGGCGGTGCAGGCGGAGTGCCCAGGATGTTTTCCAGCACCCAAACTCCACGAGTCACCGGTGAGGTCTCCACCCCGTTGGCGGTCACGGTCAGCACGGAGGCATGCCCCAGCACTCCCCCTCGCGTTGGGGAGGTGAAGGTAATCCGGTGAAACTGGTGCGCGTCCGGCCCGGAGACCAGATCGGCATTGCCGTAGAGCCGGGCGAGGGGGCGATTGGCGAAGGAATAGTCGGCGTCGAGAAAGCGCACGGCGCTGGCATTGCGATCGAGCAAATCCCGCGTGAAGTGCCGGGTTTCGGTCTGCATCGCCTCCTCCAACGATTGGGCGTAGTAGGACTTGAAGGTATCTCGGTCGGGAGGCATATCGCCCAAGGCCCGCAGGTTGAGCCAGGCGTCGAGAAAGCCGGCCACAAATTCATCGGCCCGGGGGCTGGCCAACAGTCGCCGAGTCTGCGCCCGCAAGATGTCCGGATCGAGGATACTGCCGTCATCGGCCGCAGCGCGGAGGGCGATATCCGGCGGGGCCGCCCACAGAAAATAGGACAGCCGTGCCGCCAGGGCATGGGGAGCGAGCATGGTGGTCGCCGACTGTTCGTCCGTCGGCTCGTTGAGATAGAGGAACGCAGGGGAGACCAGCGCTGCCTTGAAACCGTCGCGGAGGGCTTGTTCGGTGTTGTGGCCGGCTTGTTGGCGTTGCCGCACGACGCGCATCAGGCGAT
>CAKZMS010000086.1 GCA_937128785.1 uncultured Opitutaceae bacterium
ATCGTGATCGTGGGCGCCTTTACCGTGGTTTCGATTTTCAACGTATTTGCGCTGCAAGCGCACGACGAGTGGGCGTTTTCGGCAGGTGAATTGGGGCAGGGACTGAGTTTCCGCTTTCCTCCCGGAGCTGATTTTGCGGTGGGCCTGACGACGGCGTTAGCGGCGTTTGGTATCATCGGTATGGCCGCCGGGGAGATCATCTTTTATCCCTACTGGTGCCTGCGCAAAGGTTACGGTCGGTTCACCGGCACCGATGATGGCAGTGCGGCCTGGCGGTCGCGGGCCGAGGGCTGGTTGCGCGTCATGAAGTGGGACGCGCTGTGCTCCATGGCGGTCTATACGATTTCGACAGTCGCCTTCTACATCCTCGGGGCGACGGTGCTCGCGCGGTCGTCCGTGAAGCCCGAAGGATCGGAGCTCATCTCCGTGCTGTCGCAGATGTATGAGCCGGTCTTTGGCGCGCTGGGCGTGACCCTGTTTTTGGGCGGCGCCTGTGTCGTGCTCTACTCGACGTTTTTGGTGAACAATGCCAGTGGCGCCCTGGTGTGGGCGGATGTGCTCCGGCCGAATCAACCCGAGGCCAAGCGTCTTCGTCTGGAACAGATTCTGGGCGTCGCGCTGCCTGCGACCGCGGCGTTGATGTTCGTGGTCCTGCCCAATCCGCGGGCGTGGGTGATTTTTGCCGGCGCGACCCAAACTTTGACGCTGCCGTTGCTGGGTTACGCCGCGATCAAGTTTCGATTCAGTCCGTCGATCCGGGCGTTTGAGCACCGCCGCTCCGGTGACGTCTTTTTGATCTTTACCGTTCTCGTGCTCGTCGCCGCGGCGGCCACGTTGCTGTTCTTCATTTAGGTAACATGTCCGAGGTCCCAGATCCCTTTAAAGCGGCCCGGGGCAAATGCCCGGTGATGCATACCGAATTCCAAGGGGAAAAGGTGCCGATGATATTGCGGCTGAAGGATGTGCGCGATGCGGCGCGGGATTGGGAAACCTACAGTTCGGATGCACCGATGCGGGTGCCTTTTCCTTCGGAAGAAGATGTGCGGACCGTGCGACAGTATCCGCTGGAAGTGGACCCACCGGTCCACGGCGATTACCGGAAGTTGGTGGAGCCGTTTTTTCTGCGGCCGAAGTCGCCGGAGATGAAGGCGCAGATCGCCGCCTTGGTGGAGCGATTGGTGGGCGAGGCGTTGGAGCGCGGGCCGACCGAAATCGTGCGCGAGTTTGCGATCCCGTTGCAGTCCCACGCGCTGACCTACCTGCTCAATGTCGATGAAAAGGAGGCGGAGACCTGGATCGGTTGGGGCGTGCACGTCTTCAAGGAAGGTGACGGCAAGTCGAAGGGGTCGTTCATGGAGCGCTACTGCGAGGACATGTTCAACCAAGCGGCGGCCAACCCGGGAGATGACTTTTTCAGCGCGCTTAATGCCGCGGATTTCCAAGGGCGCAAGCTCACGATGGAAGAGAAGTTGGGTTACGCGAACATCGCCTTCGCCGGCGGGCGCGACACGATCATTCATACGGTAGCGAACATCATCGCGCACTTCGGCAGCAATCCGGCGGACCTGAAATTTGTGCGGGAGAATCCGGACAAAATCATCACGGCGGGGGAGGAGATTTTTCGGGTCTACATGCCGTTGACCCATATCGGCCGGGTTTGCCCGTTGGATACCCAGGTGCACGGCATCGATGTGAAAGCGGGGGAGCGCGTGTCGCTGGGTTGGGCCTCGGCCAACCGTGACCCCGAGGCGTTTGCGGATCCGGATGAGATCAAAATGGACCGCCGACCCAACCCGCACATTTCGTTCGGGTATGGGCCGCATCTGTGCCTCGGGGCTCACCATGCCCGGGCGATCATGCGGCAGCTCATCACCACGCTCACGAAGCGTGTGGCCCAGATCGAGATTCTCGAATCCGAGGACAACATCGAGCGGGAGGCGGATTATGACCGCAAGGTGGGGTACCACCGTTTGAAAGTGCGGTTGGTGGAGAATACCGCAAAATAGGCGGTCGAGTAGGGCGGAGAAAGGGGAGGGACCGGCCTCCGTCCGGTCAGTGAATGGTGGATGGGCTCAGGCTGCGGGGCAGGGTGGCGGACGACACGGAGAGGCCGTCTCGCAACCGCCCCAAACCTCATGATCAAACGCGCGAAGAGCCGCAATGTCGGGCGTAAAGCCCGACCCACCTTGGAATGGCGCTGATGTGGACATGTGGGTTGGGCTTTATGCCCAACAGCTTCATCTTAGCGGCGGTTCCGAGACAGCCTCCGGACGCAGTCTCTCCCGAGAGCGCGGCGCTACCATCGGATTGTTTGTCGCCGGCAATTCGGCTCTGATT
>CAKZMS010000087.1 GCA_937128785.1 uncultured Opitutaceae bacterium
ATCATGCTCACCGCGCTGGACGATGCGGAAAGCACCGCCCGTTGTTTGGCCAGTGGCGCCGATGACTATGTGTCCAAGCCGTTTGATGAAACCGTGCTCCGCGCGCGCATCGAGGTGGCGCTGGATCGCAAACGACTACGCGACAAGGAACGTAAACTCATGGAACGGGTGCGGGCCGAGAAGCACGTATCCGAAAATCTGCTACACAGTATCCTGCCGCAGTCGATCGCCAACCGCCTGCGGGAAGGCGAGGAGCAGTTGGTCGATCGGTTCACCGATGCCTCGGTGGTGTTTATCGACATTGTCGGGTTTACCCTGTTTGCCGCCACCTACGATCCCGAAGAAACGGTGGCGCTGCTCAACGATTTATTCAGCCGCTTTGATCGATTGGTTGAGTCGCACGGGATGGAAAAAATCAAAACCATCGGCGATGCCTACCTCGCCGTGGCCTGCGTGCCGGAGATGGTTTCCAACCATGCTGGTCGTGCCGCCAATCTGGCGCTCGCGGTGCACAATGAGATGGAGAGTTTTAACACCGCTCACGGGATCAGATGGTCGGTGCGCATCGGAGTGGCCAGCGGGCCGCTGGTGGCCGGAATTATCGGTTCGCGCAAGTTTGCCTATGACCTGTGGGGCGACACCGTGAATGTGGCCAGTCGCCTGGAATCAATGGCCCAACCCGACGAAACGCTGCTTACCGCCGAGACCGCCGCCAGCCTCGACGATACCTACGCCGTTGAACAACTCCCCGACATGGACCTCCACAACCGGGGCCAAGTACAGGTGTTTCGACTGACTGCCGCCAGTGACTCGCTGTCGTCAACGGACACCGAACCAAGGTTCGGTTAGTCATTTTATGCTCAGGCGGAACCGTCGGCCTGGCGGTAGGCCGCGATGACGGCGCGTTCGCCGTCGGCCCCCTTCATCGAGTTGCCGTGTTCCATGCCCACGACGCCGGTGAAGTTTTTGGACTTCAGGTGATCGAACACCTTCCGGTAGTTGATCTCACCCGTGCCGGGTTCCTTGCGACCGGGATTGTCGCCGCACTGGAAGTAGGCGATCTCGTCCCAGCACATATCGATGTTAGGGATGAGATTTCCCTCGGCGATCTGCTGGTGATAGATGTCGAAGAGGATCTTGCAGGCCGGGCTGTCAACCGCGCGGCAGACGGCGAAGGCTTGGTCGGAATGTTCAAGCCAAGTGCCGCCATGGTTGGCGTGCCAATTGAGGGGCTCGAGCACCATGACCATGTCGTGCGGCTCCAGGATCTCGGCGCAGCGGCGGAGCAGGTCGATGACATTGGCGAACTGGTAGCCTTCGGAGAGGCGACGGCCGCCGTAGCGGTTCCAATCGGCGTCATCGTTGGCGGATTGTTGGTCGACGGATCCCGGGACCACGGTCATCCAGGTGGCTCCACAGCGCTCGGCCACGGCGACCGATTCGCGAATGCTGGCGAGAACCTTCTCGGCGTCGGCGGGGTTGCCCTTGGCGAAGGTCGGTTGGTCGAAGTTGGCATAGGCGACGAATACGCCCATCTGCATGTGGAGATCGGCGAGGGTCTTGCCAATCGCCTCCTGCTCCTTGGGCGAACGGTTTTTCATGCCATTGTCCTCCCAGGCGGTGAATCCCTGGTCGGCGGCGAACTTGATTTGGTCGATCACGTCGTCGCCCGCGAGTGCCTTGAACGTGCCGGGATGGGGGGCGTAGCCGAGGCCGAACTTCGGATGACCACCGGCGTGGGAGTGACCGAACAATTTGGATTGACTGGAGAGCACGGCGGTACCGGCAATCAGCGAGGAGTTAAGAAACGCGCGACGATTCATAAGGCGATTAAGTCAGGGGTGAGCGAACACCTCAGATCAACAGACGAAGACGCCCCCCGCCAAGCGTTCTTTGGTCCGAACGTAAAGTGTCACCATAACAGGGAACCTTCGGGACCGGAGTTTCAGCCCACGGAACACCCGAAAAGCACGGAAGTCTTCAGGAACGGAGAACGGAGAACGGAGAACCGAGAACTGAGAACTTGAAATTGATGACTGCAAACTAGCCACTGATGTCCTACTAGCGACGGTGGCGGCGAGGCAGGGGGCGTTCAGGTGGCCAGGCAGCTTTTGAAGCCTTCGGTGAGGGCGGTGCGGTCGAGGTCTTTACCGATGAAGACGAGGGTGTTGGTGCGTTGGTCGGTCGGACCCCATTCGCGGTCGAATTTGGCGTCGAACAGCATGTGCACGCCTTGGAAGACGAGGCGCTTGGGGGTGCCTTTGACGCTGAGCACGCCTTTGCTGCGGTAGATGTCGTTGCCCTTGGTTTGGAGGAGGCGGGAGATCCAGTCGTTGAGGCGCTGGGGGTCGCAGTCGCCGTCATGCGTGATGCCGACGGAAGAGACTTCTTCGTCATGCGAATGGGTGTGTTCGTAGTCCTGCTGCCAGACGGGTTTCACGTTCTCGCCGTTGACGGGGATATGGAGCGGATGATCGCCGCAGCCTTCAAATACGAGGTAGGTGCCGGGGGCCGTGATCTCGAGTTTGTAGCGACCATTGCCGTCATCAAGGAGGAGGCGCTGGAGCGTGGTGCTCGGCGTGATGGTGTCACCTTCGGCCACCCGGTTTTCCCAATCCGAAAACGAAACCACGGCGATGTCGCGCGCCGCATCGACGACGTCTTGATCGGTCGATAGGACAGGCATGACCACGACATCCAGTTCGTCTTCGGCATGGTGGTGATGATGGTGTCCGTCGTGGTCGTGGTCACAGCTGGCGTGGTCGTGATCATGGTCGTCATCCACGTGCCCGATCACGAGTTCGTGGGCGCCGGCGGGTAGGGTGTAGGCGCCGGCCCATTCGAAGGGGTAGGAGGGTTCGAGGAATTTCGGGTCGAGCTCGTTGGCCCGGCCGAGGTCGAAGCCACCGATGTTGAGCACGAGATCGAGTGGCACGTCGCAATTAGTGGCGCGCTGCACGCGGGCGGCGGCGTTCATGCCGCGAACTTTGGTTTCCAACGCTTCGAGCTCGTCGGCCGAGACGAGGTCACTCTTGTTGAGAATCATGACGTCGGCGAAGGCGATTTGTTTGCGAACTTCCGGGGCGTCGTCGAAGTGCTGCACGACGTGTTTGGCATCGACCACGGTGACGATGCCGTCGATGCGGTAGTTGGCCTTCATCTCATCGTCGGTGAAAAACGTCTGGGCGACCGGTCCGGGATCGGCGAGACCGGTGGTCTCAATGATGATGCCGTCGAGGCGGTTCTTGCGCTTCATGAGCCGGCCGAGCACGCGGATGAGGTCACCGCGCACGCTGCAGCAGATGCAGCCGTTGTTCATTTCGAAGAGCTCCTCGTCACTTTGGATCACGAGCTGGTTATCGACGCTGACTTCGCCGAACTCGTTTTCGATTACGGCGAGATTTTTGCCGTGTTGATCGGTGAGGATACGGTTGAGCAGGGTGGTTTTACCGGCGCCGAGAAAACCGGTGAGGATGGTGACGGGAATGGGGGCGGACGCTTCCATGAGCCTTCAACGTCGCAAAGTCATCGAAGGGGTCAAGCGGGGCGATTACGTAAATTCGCCTACGGACAGTGGTTTGACAGAGGAGAATGGGACGCCAGCGTGGAGTCTTACCGCCTGCTGGTCGGGCTGATTCGCGATCCCTAATTCCCCAAGTTTTGCTCAAGAATATCCCGTTTCGTTGGCGCATCACGCTGTTGGTCACTTCGGTGTCGGTGTTGTCTTTGACCGCGGCCTTTGCCGGGTTTCTGTCCTGGGAGGTGTTGCGTTACCGGGCGGAGGTGGCGGAACGCCTCGAACGGACGCAGGCCATTCTGGTGGAAAGGGTCACCGCCACCCTGGCGGCCAACCCTGAAATCGCATTCCTGCCACTCGATGACCTGAAGGATGACGACACCATTCTGGCGGCGGCGGTCTATTCGATGGATGACCGGATCATCGATCGCTACATCAAGCCGGGAACCGACGAACTGATTCCCCGTCCTTTCCGGCCCAACGTCGACCCGAACCGGGTGACCACCTTCAAGTTCCTCGTTCATGAAGGTGAGCGCATCGGAATCATTTACCTGAAGGCCGACACCTCGGGTCTGGCGCAGGAACGGTTCCTGGAACCGATGCGGGTCATGGGCATTCTGGGACTCCTCAGTATTTTGGGTGGATTGTTTGCGGCCCGTTTCCTCCAGGCATCGATCACCAAACCGATCACCGAGTTGGGCAGGGTGGCCAAAAAGGTGGAGGCTGAGCGCGACTTCAGTGTGCGAGCCAAGAGCATGGGTGGCGGCCAGGAGCTCGAAGCCATGGTCACGGCGTTTAATGACATGCTGGTGACGGTGCAAAACCGGACGGAGGAGCTCCATCTCGCCACCGAAGAGCTCGCGCAATCCAACCGCACCCTCGAGGACAAGGTGCAGGAACGCACCGTCGAACTCGAACACGCCATGATCGCGGCGGAAGATGCCAACAAGGCCAAGAGTGCCTTTTTGGCGAAAATGAGCCACGAGCTGCGCACGCCCATGAATGCCATTATCGGGTATTCGGAAATTTTGCTAGAGGACGCGGAGGACGATGAGGACGAAGCGACCTGCGATGACCTGAAGAAGATTCTGGCGGCAGCCCGACACTTGCTCGGATTGATCAACGACGTACTCGATCTCTCCAAGATTGAGGCAGGCCGGATGGATCTGTTCGTCGAAGAGCAATCTGTGACCGGTCTGACCGAGCAGGTCTACTCCACGGTAGCCCCGCTGGTCGCCAAGGGAGCCAACGAATTCGTGGTCGATTGTCCGAAGGATATCGGCGTCATTCGGGTGGATGCGACCAAGCTCCGTCAGATTCTGCTCAATCTGATCAGCAATGCCGCCAAGTTCACCGAGAAAGGCACCATCACCCTCAAGGTCGAGCGGACCAGCGCCGGCACCGACGCCCGGATCCGTTTCTCGGTCTCGGATACCGGTATCGGCATGTCGCCGGATCAGTGTGATAAGGTTTTCGAGGCGTTCACACAGGCGGAAGCGTCCACTTCGAGCAAGTTTGGCGGCACCGGCCTCGGCCTCGCGATTACCAAGCAGTTTGCCCATCTCATGGAAGGGGATGTGACCCTGACCAGTGAAGTGGGCAAGGGGTCGACCTTCACGGTGGATCTTCCCGTCTCGGTCGACGACAAGTCCCGCCGGCGTATGAACTCCCAAATCGTCGCGGCGGAGGACGAAGAAGAAGAGATCCCGACCCAGGTCATGCAGGCCGCGGCCCGCGTCGTCGTGGTGGCTGACGACGAATCCATTCGTGATGGCGTCGCCGCGTTGTTGCCGGGGGATGACTACCAGATCAATCATGTGGCCCGGGCCAAACAGGCGCTGGAGGTGATTCGCGAGGTGCAGCCGGATGTTATCCTGTTGGACGTTTTGATGGAAGGCGGACTGGGGCTGGAGGTGCTGAACAATCTGAAGGCGGATTCCTCGCTCGCTCCGGTGCCGGTGGTGTTGCTGACGGTCACGGAGGACGGTTCATTGCCGACCCTGGCGGTCGGCGCCGAAGACTACCTGCCCAAAAACAAGCTCGGCCAGAATCTCCCCGGCCTGCTGCGGAAGCACTCCAGTGATCGCCAATCCAGTCGACACGTCCTTGTGGCCGAAGACGACAACATGGTGCGCGAGATGATCGGGCGACAACTCTCCCGTGAAGGCTGGGAGGTGGTCCTGGCACCCAATGGCAAGGCCGCGGTCGAAGCCATGGACGAGCGCGTGCCCACCTTGGTCCTGCTCGACCTGATGATGCCCAAGATGGACGGGTTTGGCGTTCTCCGCGAAATGCGCGCCGACGATCGACTCAAAAACGTCCCCGTGGTCGTGCTGACCTCGCTGGATCTCACCGGCAGCGTTCGCCAGCTGCTACGTCAGCAAACTGAAAAGGTTTTGCAGAAGGGACGCTACTCCAAGGAAGAGCTGCTCGCCGAAATCAAGTCGGCCTTGGTAGAATTTGGAACCGCCCCTCCATTTGCCGGTTCTGACTCCTCGAATAAATCCCCAGAATAGAAGTCGAAATTTCCCCGAAACCACGTTAACACCCTACATAGTCATGGCACTCATACTGTTAGTTGAAGACAACGAAATGAATCGCGACATGCTCAAGCGTCGCTTGGTGAAGCGCGGTTATGAAGTTGAAGTTGCGGTGGACGGTCCGTCCGGCCTTGCCGCCGCCCAGACCGGGCGGTTTGATCTGGTGCTGATGGACATGAGCCTGCCCGGCCTGAACGGGTGGGAAGCCACGACCGAGCTCAAGGCCAACCCCGATCACGCCAAAATCCCCGTGATTGCGCTGACGGCGCATGCCATGGAGTCGGATCGCCAGCAGGCTCTCGACGCGGGTTGCGACGAGTATGAAACCAAGCCGGTCGAGTTGAAGCGGCTCTTGGAAAAAATGAATCGATTGTTGGGCGATAAGGCGGTCACTGGATGAGTGACGTTCCGTCCACTCCCGAAGAGCCCGAAGAGGCTCACAAATCGACGCTCGCCCGCCTGCGTCACGATTTACGCACGCCACTGAATCAAATCATTGGATACAGTGAATTGCTGGTGGAGACCGTGGACGAACACGACATCTCCGACGTGGTGCCGCCGCTGGAAGAGATCCACCGGGCCGGCACCGATATGCTGGGCAAACTCAGCGACGAGTTGGCACCGTGGAAGGTCCAATCGGGCCAGGTTAGCCTACCCAATTTGCAGGCTCAGTTGCTCGAGCCTCTTCGTCTGGTCGACGATGCGTGTTCCCGTTCCCGTCAAATCGCCGGTCGGAATGGCGCGGTCGACCTGGTCGATGATCTAAACAAGATCGTCGAAGCGGTGGCGAACCTGCGCCGCGGTCTCAACGTCACCATCCAAGACGAACCGAAGGAGGCTGCCGACACGGGGCCCTCCATTCCGGCCATCGAGTCCCAG
>CAKZMS010000088.1 GCA_937128785.1 uncultured Opitutaceae bacterium
AGACGCCAGTGAAGAATGAACCGGAAAGACCGTCCTTCGATTGCAGATTAGCGCCCACTCCCGTAGCACTGAGGCCAAACTCGAACACGCCGCTCATGGCCATGGCGAAAACCAACATGACCCCGGCGAGCACGAAAACGAAACCAGGTGACTGGAGCTGGAATCCCCACCCGAGCTGGTCCCCGCTGGCCCGGAGCACCGCGAGCAATCCCGCCAACGCCCAGAACGAAGCCAATACGCCGAGGGAGAACACCCAGCCATGCATCGCGACCTTGCGTCGGTCTTCGCCGGCTTGCTGCACGAAGCCCATGATCTTGATGCCCAGCACTGGAAACACACAGGGCATCAGGTTGAGAATGAGCCCGCCGACAAAAGCCAACGCCAGCGTGCCGATGAGTGAAACTGATTTGGGGACCGTCGGCGCCGTGGATGAGGACTCCCCAGCTCCGGCCATTGCTTCGCCAAAAGGCAGATTGATTTGCAGACCGGGAACTGATCCGGAGTCCACCCAACTGCCGGACTGGCGAAGGACACCGATCAGGTGGGTGCCGTCACCCTCGTAGTATTCGGCCGCTTTCATGGTCAGGCTGAGTTCGCCCGGAGTGCTGTCGTCGATCTCTTGGGGGAGATCATACTGGACCAAGGCGTCGCTGGCAAAGAACCAGGGCTCCGAGACCGCTCCGCTGAGACCGCTGAGTTTCAGGGTGATGGTGTCACCGGAGCGGGACGCCAGCGCCCTTACCCCCGGAGGCAGCTCCGTCACAGAGCCGAGCGCCTGCCTGATGCCCGCCGCATGCTCCGCGTTCAGAGCAGCCTCGGTCGCGACAACCGGAAGCGTGAGTTCAATCGCCGCGTCACCGGGAATGCAGACATCGGCGCACATCAACCAATCCGCGTGGCCTTTCAGGGTGACGGTGGAACCCGGTGCGGTATCGGCGGGCACGTCCAACTGAATCGGAAGATAGGCCACATATTCATAGCCGTTGCCGGTGATCGTGCCGTGACTGTCGCGAATGATGATGGGAGCGGGCCAATTAATTTCCCCAGCGGTCCACCCCTCAGGCAGCTCCCACTCGATGCTGGTCGGGTAACCGGTGCCCGGATTGATCCAGTACGTGTGCCAATGGGGAATGTGATCCAGCCGAAGGGCTACGGTGTGACTGGTGCCGGGAACGACGCCGTTGCGCATCGAAACCAACGACGCGCTGACCTGATCCTGGGCCGGAGCAGAAGCGGCTACGACCCCGAGCAAGAGAGGCAAAATGAGAAAACGGCGAAACATGGTGGAGCCCAGCATGGGTAAATCAGTGGGAGGCGCAACGCAGCGAGTTTGTTCCCGGGTTGAGGTTGTGTCCGCGACGATGCCGTTCTTCGCTGGATTCAATGAAGAACCGAACGCTGGGAAAGATCGGCCACGAGGTCGGCGAAATAGGACTGGGCACTTGGCAGATTGGCGGAAACTGGGGCGATGTCGGCGAGGCGGACGCCACGGCTACCCTGCAGGCGGCATACGAGGGCGGGGTCACTTTTTTTGATACGGCCGATGTTTATGGCGGCGGTTTGAGCGAGCAGCGGATTGGGAAGTTTTTGGACGCCACGCGGGGCGCCCGTGAAGCGGTGTTTGTCGCCACCAAGCTGGGGCGCGGCGGCGATCCCGGTTGGCCGGAAAATTTCACCCGCGCGGCGGTGCGCCAGCATACCGAGGCTTCGTTGCGGAGACTCAACACGGACGCCCTCGATCTCACCCAGTTGCACTGTGTGCCCACGGAGGAGCGCCGCAAAGGTGACCTCTTCGGTTGGCTCGACGAGTTGGTCACCGAGGGGAAAATCAAAGCCTATGGTGCCAGCGTGGAATCGATGGAAGAAGCGTTGATCTGCGTGGAAGACGGTCGTTGTTCGTCGTTGCAGATCATCTTCAATATTTTCCGCCAGAAGCCGATCGAGACCCTGTTCGAACGCGCGCAGGCCGCCGGTGTCGCGCTGATTGTCCGCCTGCCGCTGGCCAGCGGGCTTTTGGCGGGAAAGATGACCGCGGACACCGCGTTCGCCCGGGACGACCACCGGAACTTCAATCGCGACGGCAAGGCGTTCAACGTGGGGGAGACCTTCGCTGGATTGCCGTTCAACCAGGGACTGGCCGCGGTGGAACAGATTCGCCCGCAGGTGCCTCCGGGTATGACCATGGCCGCGATGGCGCTGCGCTGGTGCTTGGATTATCCCGCGATCAGCGTGCTGATTCCCGACGAGGAGTATGCCCAACGCATGGCCGCTTACACCCCGCTTCCGCCCAAGGAAACCCGCGGCGTGCTGGCCAAGTATGCCGCGACCGTCGCCAGCGCCTCCGAAGGAGCGGTCACCGACAAATACCTGAATCTATGATCAGGTTTCGGGGCTGAATCCCCATTTGCGGCGCAATCTTAACCGATTGCGCCTTTTTTGTCTGCTCATCGGGCCGGAAGTCATTTGTATCGCATCAACATGTCTTGGAATCGCTTCAAGGAACACTACCACCCCTATCCACAACTCGGCCTGTCGCTCGACCTCAGCCGCCTGCCCTTGCCTGAGGGATACTTGGGCTCGCAGGAGGACGCGATGCAGCAGGCATTCGCGGCCATGGCCGAGCTGGAAAAAGGCGCCATCGCCAATCCGGACGAAGGTCGGATGGTCGGGCACTATTGGCTACGCAACCCCGCCCTGGCTCCATCTAACGAGTTACCGTCGGCCATCAGTGACACTCTCGCCGCAATCAAGTCCTTTGCCCAACAGGTTCACGACGGCGAAGTCGTCGGCCCCAAGGGCAAGTTCACCCAGTTGCTGGTCATCGGTATCGGCGGCTCCGCCTTGGGGCCCCAGTTTGTGCACCACGCGCTGGGCCAACCGGGAGACGACAAAATGGCCGTCCACTTTTTTGACAACACCGATCCCGACGGCATGGACTACGTGCTGGGGCAAATTGGAGAAGACCTGCCGTTCACCTTGGCCGTGGTGATTTCCAAGTCCGGCGGCACCGCCGAAACCCGCAACGGCATGCTGGAAGCAGCCGCCGCATTCGAGGCCGCCGGGCTGAAACCGGCCGAGCACTTTGTCGCGGTCACCGGTGACGGCTCCAAACTCGACCAAGTCGCGACGGCGGAGAACTGGCTCGCTCGCTTTCCCATGTGGGACTGGGTCGGGGGTCGCACCTCGGAATTGTGCGCCGTGGGATTATTGCCGGCGGCTCTCCAGGGACTCGATATCGACGCGATGCTTGAAGGTGCGGCGGCGATGGACGAAGTCACCCGCTCCACGACTACCACGGAGAACCCCGCTGCGCTCCTCGCGCTCGGCTGGCATTTCGCCACCGACGGCAAGGGGGCCAAGGATATGGTGGTGTTGCCTTACAAAGATCGCCTGCTGTTGTTCTCCCGCTACCTCCAACAACTCATCATGGAGTCACTGGGCAAGGAGCTCGATCTCGCTGGCTCGGTGGTCAACCAAGGTATCGCTGTTTACGGCAACAAAGGCTCGACCGATCAACATGCCTACGTGCAGCAACTCCGCGAAGGCGTGAACAACTTCTTTGTCACGTTCATCGAAGTCCTGAAGGACCGCGACGGGGACTCGATCGAGGTCGAAGACAACGTCACCGCGGGTGACTTCCTCCAAGGCTTCCTGCTCGGCACCCGCGATGCGTTGTCGGAAAAAGATCGTTGGTCGGTGACCCTCACGGTCCCGGATGTTTCCGCCCGCACGCTGGGCATGCTCATCGCGCTCTACGAACGAGTGGTGGGGCTTTACGCCAGTTTGGTCGGAATCAATGCCTACCACCAACCCGGCGTCGAAGCGGGTAAGAAAGCCGCCGGTGGCGTGATTACCCTGAAAGGCAAACTCCAGGCCGCGCTCGTTGCCGCGCCAGGCCAAGCCTTCACTGCCGAAGCCTTGGCCGCCAAGGTCGATGGCGATCCGGAGCTGGCCTTCAAGATTCTGGAACACCTTGCCGCCAACGGAAAGGTGTCCCGGGAAGTCGCTTCGCCCTGGTTCGAATCGACCTATCAAATCTGACCTTTAGGCCCGGACGCCGTAACTGCTCCGATGCGTAATCTGACCCTGATTCTTTGCCTCGTGGCACTGGCGGGGTCGATTGCTTCAGGCGTGCTGTATTTCCTGATCGGTAACACCAAGCAAGAGCTGCATCAGAATTGGCAGAACGCGGAGGCACGATTCACGGCGACCCGTACCAAACTGGAGGCAGCGGAAAAGCAGGTCATCGAACTACAGAATCAAAACCGCGTATTGGACGCCGATATGGCCTCCGCCAAACGCGACCTGACCGAGGCCCGACTCTCCCTCGAGCAGCTTCAACTGGCGTTTGATCTGGCGGAGGAATCCCGGTTGGCAGCGGTGGCCGCGCGTGAGAGTGCGATCGACAATCTTACCGCCGCGCACACGGAATTGGATGCCCTGCGCATCCAATTGGCTTCGAGCGTCGCCCCCGCGGAAGCCCAGCGTTACCGGCGCACCATTGCCGACCTGGAGGGACGCATTGGGGAGCTGGAGCAATTCATCGCCCGAAAAAATACCGATCCCGTTCTGGTGGCGGGCCGGGCCCAACACGCCCAGGTGGTAAAAGTCGGATCCCGTAATGCGTTTGTAGTGATTAATTTCGGCTCCAGGCACGGCGCAAGCACCAACCAGCGATTTACCATCACTCGGGGATCAGATCAGCTTGCCATGGTAGAAATTAGCGAAGTGAAGGAGCATTATTCCATTGCGCAGGTCATACCAGAAACCCTCTCTGGAAGTCTGCGTAAAGGCGATGCCGCCGCATTAACACCATAATGACCATGAAAGCCACCCTCCGACTGCTCCTCGCTATCGCCGGAATCACCGGCTCATTCCTTTTTACGGGCTGCACCAGCTCCTCCGAAGACGCCTCCTCCATTCCTTGGAGCCGCCCGGCGAACTGGGAAGGTCAAGTTCCGGGCATGGGCACGGGCAAGGGTTCCGGCATTCGCTAAACCGAACTTAAATTTTTACTCGCAATCCGGTGCCGTCGCGCGCCGGATTTTTTTATGCCCGAATCGGTGCCCGCCAACGCTTCCCTCACCCCCGAACCGGGGCACCTCTACGTCGTGGCGACTCCGATCGGCAACATGGCGGATATCTCCGAGCGGGCCCGGGCGCTGCTGGCGGCCGTGGATTTGGTCGCCTGCGAAGACACCCGCAACACCGGGCTGCTCCTGAATCGACTCGGAATCAAAACCTCGATGGTCGCCTATCACGATCACAACGAGACCACCGCCGCGGAAGCTCTCGCCGATCAATTGGCCGCGGGCAAAACGATCGCCCTGGTCTGCGA
>CAKZMS010000089.1 GCA_937128785.1 uncultured Opitutaceae bacterium
CAGACCAGCGCCATGGCAATCACCACCCGTTGCCGCATGCCGCCCGACAACTGGTGGGGATAGGCCTCGGCCCGGCGCTCGGGCTCGGGGATCTCGACCAGTTTCAGCATCTCGATCGCGCGGGCGCGGGCGGCCAAGCCGGCATTGGTCAGGCGGGCGGACGCGTTTTCCCCGTCTGCGAGAAACGTGTAGGCGGTCCGGTCCGGGGTAGTCCGTTCCCGGTGCCGGAGCAGGTCGGTGAGCGTGGAAATTTGAGATTCCAAAGGGAGCGGTTCGGGGACGATTTGGTTTTGGTGGTCTAATCGAGAAATCGGGGGATTACTCAGGGTCTAATATCCAGTGTGCTGCAACAGTCATTTGGATTAAGAGAACGATTTTCGGGTATTGCGTAAAAATAGAATAAATCACCGATTGGCAGCGAATGTCTGCTCCCTCCCGCCCCCGCTGCTGTTTGATTCCGATGCCGCTGACCGCCCCGCGCTTGCGGTTGATTTGTTTTGCGCACGCCGGCGCCGGGGCGTCCACCTATCATAGTTGGGCAGCACCCTTTGCGGAGCTGGGCATCGAGGTGAGATCGGCGCAATATCCGGGGCGCGAGAATCGGTGGGGCGAACCGTTGCTCGGGTCAGTGGACGCGATGGCCGAGCACTTTCTGGCCCGGTGGCCGGATCTAGCCGGCAGTGATGACCTGCCGGTGGTGGTTTATGGTCACTCCATGGGGGTGCTGATCGCTTACGAGATGGCGAGCCGACTTTCGCCGGGGATGAAGCCAGTCCGCCATTTGGTGCTGGGTGCACGCAACCCTCCGCATGTGCCGTCGCCCCTTGCGCCCATCCATCATCTGCCGGATGATGCCGTCATCACGCAGGTGGCGGAGCGCTACCAGAACCTGCCGGCGGAGATCCTGGCGGATCCGGGTATGAGAGCACTCATCATTCCGGTGCTGAAGGCGGATTTTGAACTGGTGGACGCTTATCGGATCACGCGCCCGGAGAATCCTC
Source organism: uncultured Opitutaceae bacterium (assembly GCA_937128785.1). Lineage (GTDB taxonomy): Bacteria > Verrucomicrobiota > Verrucomicrobiia > Opitutales > Opitutaceae > Actomonas. The sequence continues at coordinate 1,002 of CAKZMS010000089.1, forward strand.
CCTTGCACATTCCGCTGACCATTGTCGAAGGCATCGACGATCCTTTCACGGAAACGGAGAGATTGTCCGAATGGGCGGGCTACACCCGCGCCGCTTGTGGTTTTCGGCGCGTCGCCGGAGGCCATTTCTTCCACCGGGATGCGGTGGGTCCGATGGTCTCACTGATAAGGGAGATTTCGGTTTGATATAATCGTGCCACCCCGCCCATCGGGCTTGCTTTGCCCAAGTCGCTTGCAGCATGGTGCGGGACTTTGAGCGAGCCCAGTTCCAAAGAAGTTTTGACCGATCCTGTTACGTCCAGTGGCGATCTTGAATCGCGTGAATTGCCCAGCTCCCCGGGGACCGGGAAGTTGCGTCGATGGGGGCTTGTCATCGGGTTGTTGCTGGTCGCGGGATGGTTTGTGGTCTATCAGATCATGGACTACAGAATCCCGATTGTGCAGAAGGGGACCTTGGTGATCTGGGGGTGGGACGGCTATTTTCCGGAGTCGCTGCAGGGAAAATTCTATCGCGAAACGGGATTCACCCTCGATGTGCGGTGGGATGATTTACCCGCGGATGAGAACATTGTGGAAACCCTGCTCGCAGGAGAACCGGCGTGTGATCTGATTATGCCCTCGGCCAACGTGGGCAAAGATCTGAGGGATCGGAACCTGATCGCTGATTTTGATCCAAGTTTGTTTTCCCGACCGGACCTACTGCCCATTTCCACAGCTACGCGTTACAATCCGAACTTCGATCCGGAAAACCAATTCGTCATTCCCTATGCTTGGGGTGCGACCGGAATCGGTTACGATGTGGATCGAGTGGATGGTCTCCCCTCCAGCTGGTCCGCGATATTTGCAGAGAAGCCCTCGCGGGACGAACGGAACACCCTTATTGAGCGACCGTTGCAGAAGGTGATGATGTTGGATGACGCTCGATTCACTTTGGGTAGCATGCTGCTTTTCATGGGTGACACCCCCAATACCACGGATCCCACCGCCGTGTATCGTGCGGCTGACCAATTGGTCAAATTGCGCCGACTGGCCGAGGCGGATGACACGGGAGATCGCTACTACGAAATTGTATACGGCGAAGAACAGATTCCGGATTTACTCCGCAATGGGCAACTGGGTCTGAGCATGACTTGGTCGGCGGATGTGACCATGGCCATGCACGACCAGATGGGGACCGACGCCGATGCTGACGAAGTGGTCAAGACCCCGGGCAATCCACGGGTTCGCCTGGCTTTGCCCAAGGAAGGGTCGATCGTTTTCCGGGATTCATTTATGATACCCTTGCAGGCTCATCACACTCACATGCCCGGAGCCGAGGATCCCGGCGGGAGGAGTGAAGCGAGCTGGAAGGTTGATCCGGCCGAAGCAGATCGCTGGGAGGCGGTCCATAGGTTGATCGAATTCATGCTTCGCCCGGAAAATGCGGCGGTGGTGACCGAGAGTTCAAAGTTCGCCACCACCGTCAAAGAGGCGGATGCTTACATCGATCCCTTTATTACCAACGGACCTTCATTCCTGATGCATGCCTCCGGCAAAAACCAATTTCTCGAGGTGCTGGACGAACCGATGCGAAAGGTCTACCAGCAGGCATGGGAGAACGTGAAAAACAACCGACTCTATGCGGAAACGGTGAGCGACGAAGATAGTGCTGGGGAAGCTCCGACCGATGTGGTGTTGGAACTTCCGGTGGCCACCCCCTAGGCTAGGTGGACTTACGGGATTCGATTCAAGAATCAGCGGCTTACCCGAGGTGTCGTGCTGGTTGGGCCGGCGGCAGGATCGGCGGTCGTTGGTTCGGGTATCAGTTCTCCCGGAGCTAGACTGGGATCAGTCCGGGTATCCAAAATCAGGGGCAGACCATTTTCTCCTCCCCCAATTACGACCACTTTCGAATTGGGTGACCGGGCCAGTTCGAGCGTCGCTTGGATGCCCCGAAACTGCAGGAAGCTCTGATCCAATCCGGAACCGGTCACGGTGTCGTTGAACACAGCGATACCCTCAGCTTCGATTTTTTTGCGCTCTTTTTCCAGGTGCTCCGCTTCGATCCGATATTCGTATTCGAGAGCAAGTTGTTGAGCTCTCAATTTGGCCTCGATCGATTCTGCGACTGTTTGCGGCAGCTTGACGGACTTCAGCAGCAGGTCGTCGAGCAGAACCCAGCGGGCGTCCAATCGAGCCAGTGCTCCCTGCTTTACGGTCTGCACGATGAATCCCTGAGAAGTGTAGATTTGATCGGGTGTGTATTGACCGAGAATAAACCGGAACTGGGATTGGATCTCGGGCTTGACGATTTTTTCGATGTAGTCGGGCCCCACGTTTTTATGCAGCAACCCGAGATCCTTGCGATTGGGTCGGAAGCGGATGGATACCTCCACCTCGACGGCAAGACCGTCCACCGATAGCACCGTGAACTTGTCGGGGACCTGCTGCACGCGCGCGTTGTAGATGAACATGTGGTTCCAGGGGGCCACGATTTTCAGGCCTTCATCCCAGGTCCTTTCCACATATGTGCCGCCGGAAAACGGCCGGTAGACGACGCCCGCCTGACCTGACCGGATCATAACGAAGATTTGATTCCAAAAGAAAGCGACGAAGAAGGCGATCGCGAACAGGATGCCGAACAGCAAAATCTTGTTCTCTATCCAGATCTCCCGCGCGTTTTGGCGCATCCTAGCGCCCAACCCCGGCTTCTTTCGCTGACGCGGAGTGGGCTCGCCAGTGGGTGGCAGCTTCGCGGAAGGATCGGTTGAGGGATCAGACATGGATTAACAAGAAGGGCAGGAAAGGGATCAATAGAGCGGATGCCGGAATTGAGAAAGGCCTAATTCGGCCGCTCTTCCTCAATGAACTTTCCGTAGTCCATGCTGATTAAACGGTCCGCGGCGTGGAAGTAGTGATCATCATGAGTGGCGGCAATTATCGTTTTCCCCTCCGCTTTGAGGGCGGGCAGGATGTCATGATAGAAGTGTTCGCGAAAGGAAGGGCCTTGACCTGCGCCCCCCTCATCAAA
>CAKZMS010000090.1 GCA_937128785.1 uncultured Opitutaceae bacterium
GCCTACCGTAACGAAGGCGATCTGCGTTTCACCGAGGTCGGCGCGGACTGGGGACTCGACAAGGTGGGCATCAGTTTTGGGGTCGCGATGGGCGACCTCGACCGCGACGGTGACCTCGATATCGTGCACGCCAATTACGGCGAGAGTGCGACCGTGTTGGAGAACCAGAGCCAGACGGGCAACGTGGTGCAGGTCGCCCTGCGGGGCACTGAGTCGAACCGCTTCGGCGTGGGTGCGCGGGTCACCATTGAGACAGCCTCAGGCAAGCAGGTCCGGGAATTGGTGCTTTCCCGCGGCTACCTTTCGACCAGTGAACTCATGCTGCACTTTGGGGTAGGGGATGATGAGGTCGTGAGTCGTTTGGTGGTGAATTGGCCGAGTGGCGAGACCCAGGCCTACCGCGATTTGCCGGTGAATCAGCGCTTCACGGTTACCGAAGGCGTGCCCACTGGCGTGACGTTGCCCCAATATGAGGAACCGCCTCCGATAGGTTTTGCTGAGGCGACCACCGCGTTGGGCTTGAACCTCAATTCGACGGAAGGTCCGTTCCGCGAGAACACCCGGCAGCCCCTGGTTCCGCGTCGATTCGATCGGCTTGGACCATCCTTGGCCGTGGGTGATTTGAATGGTGATGGCGTGGAGGACATGGTCATGGGGGGCACGACCGAAACGCCGGCGCGCATCATCGCCGGGACCGGCGACAGCAAGTTTGTTTCGGTATCGCTCGGTCCCTTGACCCAACATCCCGTCCTCAACGACGGCCCGGTCCTCATTTTCGAAGCCGATGGTGATGGTGACGCGGATGTGCTCATCACGCGTGCCACCGATGCCATGCCCGTGGGGGATCCGGGGTATCAACCTTTGCTCCTGCTCAACAATGGTCGCGGCGGTCTAAGCCCAGCTCCAGAGGGTTCCCTCCCGGAGATGCCGGTCAGCGCGGGAGCAACAGCAGCCGTGGACATCGATCGGGATGGTGACTTGGACGTCTTCGTGGGCGGCCGCGTGAGGCCGGGTTATTATCCTGAGTCACCTCGGCGTTATCTCCTGATTAACAACGGTGGCCGTTTCACCGATGCCACCGCCAATTGGAGTGAGGTCCTCGCTGAAGTGGGGCTGGTGACGGGAGCGCTGTGGTCCGATGCCGATGATGATGGTTGGCCGGACTTGGTGCTGACCACTGAGTGGGGTCACGTGCGGGTATTTCAGAATCAGGCGGGCAACGGTTTGATTGAACAGACGGAATCATGGGGCTTCGCGGCGGCCGGCAAGGGCTGGTGGTCTTCGATCGTGGCGGGTGACTTCAATGGCGACGGCCGGATGGACTACGTTGCCGGTAATGCAGGTTTGAATACGCCTTATCGCGCCTCCGTGGCCGAGCCGGCGGTTTTGTATTACGGTGATTTTCGCGGCCGCGGACGGGGCACCAAACGCATCATCGAAGCCTACTATGAAGACGGACGATTGCTGCCTCGTCCGACCAGCAAAGCCATCGGGAGTGTGGTGCCCACGGTGCGACGCAAGTTCCGGCGAAACGATGATTTCGCCGCCGCGACTCTGGCGGAGATTCTGGGAGAGGATAAACTAGACGCAGCCGAGCGTTTTGAAGCCACTGAGCTGCGCAGTGGCCTGTTTTTAAGCCAGCCCGGTGGTGGCTTCAGCTTCTCCCCGCTGCCGCGCTCGGCCCAGATCGCGCCGGTGCAAGGGATGGTGGCTTTGGACATCAATTATGATGGCCATCCCGATCTGCGACTTGTGCATAACAGTTTTGCGGCGATCCCGGTGGTCGGTCGGTTTGATGGCGGTTTGGGAGATGTTCTATTGGGTGATGGCACCGGTGATTTTCGGTCGGCCTTTGATCGCTATCACGGTTTGCCCGTTTCGGGTGACGCCAAAGCCGTGGTGCGCGTTCAGGTTCCGGGATGGGAAGCCCCCAACCTGATAACCTCCCGCAGCAATGACCCGCTGCACGCCGTCCAGGGCAAGGATCCCTCCAACCGCCCGGTGCGCGGCCAACCGCTGTGGGTGCGGCTCACGGATGGAGCGGGCAACCCGCAGGGCGTGG
>CAKZMS010000091.1 GCA_937128785.1 uncultured Opitutaceae bacterium
CGAAGACCACCAAGCGTCGCTTTAAGCCGAATCTTCAGCGCGTCCGCGTCAAGCTGCCCAACGGCTCCATCAAGCGCGTCTGGGTTTCCGTCAAGGCTCTCAAGGCCGGCCTCGTTGAGAAGGTCTGAGGTCAAGTAACCTCCCCTCCCATTTTGAACCGTCCCTGACCGGGACGGTTTTTTTGGGTCCATCGCTCGGCCCGTTTACGCACGTATGCGTATAGGGAGAAGCTCCGGTTTGGGGTAAGATCCTCGCCATGGGCCGCCGCGAACACGTCGAAATCTCCACCCCGCACCATTGCCTCCTCTACGAAAACCGTCGGGGACAGCCGATCCGGATGATGGCGCGAGTCGGACTCGCTATCTCTGCGACGGTGTTGATGTGCCTGGGCTGGGCCTACTGGAACAGTAATACCGGGGAGACGGGACATTCCCTGTCGACGGCCACCACAGTCGGATTTCTCATCGCCGGGGTGGGCGCGGCGCTATTCGCCCGCAGTTCCTGGCACTTGGGACAACATTTTGTGCTGCACTTCGAAGTATGGCCACGCAGTCATCTCGCCATCGTGCGCACCGCCGGGATCTGGCGAGAACAGGTCCACATGGTGCCTTCGCGCGATTTGCGGACGCTCGAGGCGCCCCACTTGCATGAAATCGAAGCATCGGATCCGTGGGTGCGCATCCGGCTCTGCTCGGGCCGGCGATTGATTTTCGACCACTACCATGGATCCGCCCCCCAAAGCTGGGCGGCGCTGGGGAGATTCCTACAAAAACGGAGCCTACCGGATAGCTCGGCGACCCAATTTGCCGTGAGGGCGGCCTGAACGCTCCCGCATCGACCGATCGAAATCAGACCCGGCGGAACACCACGGCGGCATTTTGCCCGCCAAATCCCAGGTTGTTGCTCAGAACGGTGTTGATCTTGGATTCGCGAGCCTCGTTTGGCACGTAGTCGAGGTCACACTCCGGATCCGGTTCATGGAGATTGATCGTCGGAGGTAGCACCTGCTCCTCCATCGCCTTGAGGCAGGCTACGCTTTCAATGCCACCGGCGGCTCCGAGCAGGTGCCCGGTCATCGACTTCGTGGACGATACCGGCAACCGGGAGGCGTAGTCGCCGAAGAGGCGTTTGATCGCCATGGTCTCGAACTTGTCGTTGTAGGGGGTCGAGGTGCCGTGGGCGTTGATGTAATCCACGTCTTCGGCGGAAGATTCCGCCCCCCGTAGTGCCCGTTTCATCGCCATCCCCAGGCCTTTGCCTTCCGGGTCGGGCATCGTGATGTGATGGGCATCGGCGGTGGCGGCATACCCGGCGACTTCGCCGTAAATTTTCGCTCCTCGGGCTTTGGCGTGATCCAGGGCCTCCAACACGAGCACCCCGGCACCCTCGCCCATCACAAAACCATCGCGCCCCATGGAGAAGGGCCGGCTGGCGGTCTGGGGATTGTCGTTGTTCGTGCTCATGGCTTTCATGGAGCAGAAACTGGCATAGGCAAACGGCGTGATCGCCGCTTCCGCCCCCCCCGCAATCATCACCCGGGCGTCTCCCCGTCGAATCATGTGCATCGCCTCACCAATGGCGTGCGTGGCCGTGGCGCAGGCGGAAACGACGCCAAAATTCGGGCCTCGCACGCCATAGTGGATCGCCACCATGCCCGAACAGATGTTTCCGATCAGGGCGGGAATGGTAAATGGGCTTACTTTTCGGGGGCCACCGTCGACCAACCGACGCAATTGCTGCTCATACGTCAGCATGCCGCCGATGCCGGATCCGACCAAAACACCGATTTCGTCCGGATTTTCCTGATCCATCTGCAGCCCTGAATCCTCCACGGCCTGCATGGATGCCACGTAACCGAAATGGGTGTAGCGATCGTTGCGACGGGCCTCCTTCGGATCCATGTGGTCAGCCACATTCCAATCACGCACTTCCGCCCCGATTTTACAGGCGTAAGGCTCCGGATCAAAAAGGCTGACGTGGTCGACACCGGGTTTGCCGGCCTTGAGACTGGACCAGAATGCGGCGGGATCGTGTCCCAGACCGTGAATGGCGCCCAGGCCGGTCACGACCACACGTTGCGAATCAGGCAAGGAGGATGACATCGTAAGTATCAGTCAGAGAGTTAAATAAAAAAGGCGCTCTACCTGCAGGCTCTTACGAGTCCGGGTAGAACGCCCTTAAAGTGTCTACAAAGGGTTCAGCTGCCTGCTTTGCCCTTAATGTATTCGGTGACCTGGCCCACGGTCTGGAGCTTCTCGGCGTCGGATTCGGGGATCTCTCCCTGAATCTCTTCCTTGAATTCCTCCTCGAAGGCCATGATCAGCTCTACGGTGTCGAGCGAATCAGCACCGAGATCGTCGAGAAACGACGCCTCCGGCGTGATTTGTTCCTCGTTCACATTAAGTTGGTTAACGATTATTTCCTTAACCCGTTGGTCGATAGTTTTTTGGTCGGACATGTGGAGATCTACTAAGAGTGAGGAGGCTTCACATCGCCATACCGCCGTCAACGGTAAAAACCTGCCCGGTAATGTAGGAGGCTTCTTCGCTGCAGAGGAAGGATGGGGCGTGAGCGATGTCGTCGGACTGACCGAAGCGCCGCATGGGAATAAAATTGGTGACGCCCTTTTGGACTTCTTCGCTCAGGTCCGCGGTCATATCGGTCTGAATAAAACCGGGCGCGACGACGTTGGCGGTCACGTTGCGACGGGCAAATTCCTTGGCCACGGTCTTGGTGAAACCAATGAGTCCGGCCTTGGCAGCCGAGTAGTTGGCTTGGCCGGCATTGCCCATGATGCCGGAGACGGAGGAAATATTGACGATGCGACCCCAGCGACTGCGGCACATCGGCCAACCGATGGCCTTGGTCCAGTAAAACGCACTCGAAAGGTTCGTCTGAATGACTGCGTCCCAGTCTTCATCGGACATACGGGCGAGCAAACCGTCCCGCGTGATACCGGCGTTGTTGACCAGAATATCGATCGGACCGAATTCCTTGATCAGCTCCGCGGCCGCAGCTTCGACCTCACTGGATGAGGACACATCGACGGCCCGGGCCACGGCATTGCCTCCGGCTGCCGTGATAGCATCAGCCACCCCGCCGCAACTGGCCGGGTTTTTGGAGACACAAATCAACTTCACGCCTTTCGCGGCGAGGTTTTCGGCGATGGCCTTGCCGATGCCGCGACCGGCACCGGTGACCAAAGCTGTTCGATCAGTAAACGTCATGGACGACAGCGAGAAGAGAAAGCGCGTGCGGGGAAAGCGAAAAACCACCGCACAACATTTCATCGCCTTATACCTGACCCGCCCTCAGGTTCGCGCCCACATGAAGATCCGGTGCCTTCATACGCCATGGCTGGCTGCTCTGGTATTACTCTCACTCAACACCGGTTGTCGCGACCGCCAAACTCTGGCCGACCAAGCCACCGCGAAGGGCACTCTTTTAATTTCCAACAGCGCGGAGCCTGCCGATTTGGATCCTCAAACCATCACCGGAAACCCCGAGAACAATATCGTGCATGCGCTGTTTGAGGGTCTGGTGCGCTATCATCCCGAGACTTTGGATCCCGTCCCCGCCGTAGCGAGTCATTGGGATTTGGCCGAAGACGGCGTGACCTACACCTTCCACTTGCGTGAAGACGCGCGTTGGTCGGATGGCGTCCCCGTGACGGCCCACGATTTTCACCGAGCCTATCAGCGCATGCTCTCGCCCAAGCTGGCCTCGCACAACGCCGACGGGCTTTACCGACTGAAAGGCGCGGAAGACTATCATCAGGGCCGCAGCACGGACTTTTCCACCGTTGGCAGCCGAGTGGTCGATGAATTCACCCTCGAGCTGACCGCCGCCCAGCCCACCCCGTTTTTCGTGCGTTCGCTTTCGAATCGCCGATGGTTCCCCGTGCCCATTCACGTGTTGGAAAAGCATGATGCCCTCGAGCGGCAAGGCACGCCGTGGACTCGGCCCGAAAACCTGGTGGGCAATGGTCCGTTTGTGCTGGAGAGCTGGGAGCCTAATCGGGTTATCGAAACCGCCCGCAGTACCACCTACTGGAATCGCAATGAGGTGAGTTTGAAACGCATCCACTTCCTGCCCATCGAAAACTCCACCAGTGAGGAGGCTGCCTATCGAGCCGGTCAGTTGCATGTGATTTTAAATCTGCCGATCAGCAAAATCGAAACCTATCGGCGGGAGCGACCCGATGAGCTGAACATCTCCCCTGCCTCCAACACCTACTACTACGCCTTCAATCTGACCCGGCCTCCCTTGGATGATCCGCGCGTGCGCACCGCCCTGGCATTGGCCATCGATCGTGAGGCCATCACCCGGGAAGTAACCCGGGCGGGACAACAGGTGGCGCGCCACTTTGTGCCTCCCGGCATCAGTGGCTACTATTCCCAAGTTCCCGGCGTGAGCCTCGATTTGGACCGCGCCAGGGAACTGTTGGCCGAAGCCGGATTCCCCGACGGATTGGGGTTCCCCACCCTCACCCTTCTCTACAACACCGCCGAAAGTCACAAGACGATCGCACAGGCGGTGCAACAGATGTGGCGGCAGGGTCTGGGCATCGACATCCAGTTAGAGAATCAGGAATGGCAGGTCTATGTGGACTCCATGCAGCGGCATGACTTTGACATTTCCCGGGCGACTCTGGGGTTCGCTCCAGACGATCCCACCACCTATTTTGAGATTCATAGCACGGGACATGGATTCAATATCTCCGCGTGGTCAGACCCCGAGTTCGACTCCCTGCTGGACCTGGCTCTCAACGAAACCGAACCAGAAGTCCGCGCAGAAATTTTTGCGAAAATGGACCAGCGATTGATCGCCGAAATGCCCATCGCGCCGATTTATCACGGCACCTACATTCATGTCGTTCGCCCCGAGGTGAAAAACTGGACCGAAAACATGATCCAGTCCCTGCCCCTACGGGAGGCCAGTCTGGAACCCTGACCGGGAGAGACTCAGGACTCGTCCGGCGCCGGCACCAAAGCCGGTTGTTGTTGCGCGACCGAATAGTCGCGTCCCGCCACCGGAGGGTTTCCTCCCGGACCATACCCCGGCAAGGCACTGATCGTTTCCAACGGCACAAACCGCGAGGTAAGTTTCCCCTCCGCCACCGCGAAGTGCAGGAAACCCAGACGGTCGTCGCCATCGGACCAACGGTCGCCCCATTGCGGAAACGCCGTGGCGGGCGCGAGGTGAATTTCGACGCCGTCGACGACCAGGTGGCGACGACAGTGGATGTGTCCGCTGATGACGTGGGTGACCCCGGTTCGCCTCATCACTGACCAGAGGTAATCCCGGTCCACTTTATTGAGCCCAAAATACCAAGGCACCCGGTCCACGTACCGATCAAAATCAGTTTCATCAAACCGGTCGGCAAACAGCGCCGGGTGAATGATCCAGACATGATTTGAGCAGGAGTCATCGGTGGACTGAGCATCGAGCCAAGACCGCAACTCCGCCTCCTCCGGCAGGCCACTACCGAGCTTGAACGCATCGATTCCGGTAAAGCGAACGCGGTTGATCCCCGCTCCCCGCACCACCGACCATTCACTGGAACCGAAGACCGAGGCATAGCGTCGAAGGTAGGCTGAACTGATCGCTACGGACGAATCGGGGGACCACTTGTTGCCCACTTCGTGATTACCCGGGATAATCAGGCACTCCGGCCCCATGGCAGCGAGATCATCGCGGATGCCCGTCAACTCCTCCACGTGCGTGGCGCCGGCCCGGGTAAGGTCTCCGCCCACGAGCACCAGATCCGGGACCAGGGCCCGAATCTGTCGCCGAGCGGTCTGCCAATTCTCGTTCCAGGCTGGCTGAAAACGATAGGAACGGGGCGAACCTACGTGAATATCCGACACATGGACAAACGACCACGGCGATAAATTTTCAGAGATATTCATGCAGATTTCTCAGAAAAACTGGATTACTTGT
>CAKZMS010000092.1 GCA_937128785.1 uncultured Opitutaceae bacterium
GTGCTCGAGCCGAGCGAGTCACCGATCAGGACGAAAGGGGGTTTCGCGGCATTGGGGAAATCAGGCAGGAATTGCGTCCGAAATTCCGCCATCTCGGGATGATCCGGCAGTTCCATGTCCTTGGTTTGGGCGAACGCCCAGTCCACCAAGTCACTGTGCAGTACGTAAGCGATGGTTTCCACCGTCCAGCCGTTGTCCAAGGTGTTGGGTTCTTCCGCCCCGAGCGCAATAAATCCGTATTCCCAGTCCTCGGGAATTTCGCGACCGTCGATTTCATAGGCCAGATCACCATCGACCACCCATTTGGCCCAAGCCGCCGATCCGAGGGAACAATCCTGCGGATCTGCCCCCGCGATGCCGGCGATCACCCAATAGGCCTTCGATAAATCGAAACGGGCATCCTGCCCCAGCGCCATGATCGTGGCGGTGGCATTGGTCACTCCACCCGCCGTGCAAATGACCATCACGCCATCATCCCGGTGGTAGATATTGTGCAGACCAAGCGGGAAATCGAGTTTGTTGGTGAAATTGCCCCGCTCGACCCAGCGCTGGAATTCTCCCGCCGTATCGCCCGTGTCTTCGCCGATTTCGAACATCGAAACCACCACCACCTTGATGGGCAGAGGCTCCGCCACCACCGGAGAAACCAAAACGACGAGCAAGGGGAGAAAAAAGCGCCAACGACTGAATTTCATGCGCCCACTAAAGCAGGCTTCGTGCTCAAGTCCCGATTTTCTGAAGCTTACTTTACGGTTTTAGTGAGTATGACCGATCCGCGCCTTGCGGCCATCCCTCTGGTCGGTCAGAAACGACTCCTTCCCCGCATGAATACTCCGCTTCATCATCACGTGCGTCCGGGAATCGTTCACTTCATGGCCTACCCGGTCATCAAAGGTGAGGGTCCCATCATCGAATCGCTCACGGAATTGCTGGCCGATCCGTTCTTCGAGGTCATCGAGATCTCGTGGATCAAGGATCCCGCCATTCGCGCGGAGGCCAAGGCCCTGATCGAGTCCAGCGGCGTTTCAGCCAAATACGGCGCGCAACCTCGCCTGCTCACGCAGGGGCTCGACATAAACAGCCTCGACGACGCAATCCGCAACCGGGCCGTGGCTGAAATGAAGGCTGGGATCGATGAGGCCGTCGAAATGGGTATTACCGACTTCGGTCTGCTCAGCGGCCCCTACCCCGGCGCCGCCGACGAAGCAGCCGCCATGGACGCCCTGACGACCTCCCTAAACGAAGTGTGCGCTTACGCATCCGACCACGGTATCCACGTCGCATTGGAAGTGTTTGACCGCGCGATCGATAAAAAGTGTCTGGTCGGACCAGCCGAATCCGCCCGGGAAATTGCCGAACGCGTGAAAGCCACTCATCCGACTTTTGGGCTCATGGTCGATCTTTCCCACATCCCTTTGCTGGGTGAATCTCCCGCCGAAGCCCTGCAACCGGTCAAGGACCACGTGGTGCACATTCACATCGGCAACGCCTACATGGACGACACCGCGGATCCCGCCTATGGCGACATGCACCCGCGCTTCGGCTATCCGGGTGGGGCCAACGATGTGCCCGAATTGGTCACCTTCTTGGAGGAGCTGTTCGCCATCGGTTACCTTAACTCCACGGGCACGGAGCGCGCTGCGGTATCTTTCGAACTCAAGCCCGTCGGCAACGAAAGCCCCCGCACCCTCATCGCCAACGGCCAACGCAAACTCGTCGAAGCTTGGTCCCAAGTGTCCATCTGAACATCTCCGTCATGTCCAAGCCCAAGATTTTTCTGACCCGTCCCATTCCTCCGGCTTCGATGGAGCTGCTGGAGCGCGAATCCGAACTGACATTCAATCCTGACGACCGGGTGCTCACCCGCGAAGAGGTCATTGCCGGTATGGCCGGACAAGACGGTCTGCTCTGCACCTTGATGGATCCCGTCGACGGGGAGCTGTTGGATACCAATCCCAACCTGAAGGTCGTGGCCAACTACGCTGTGGGCTACAACAACATCGATGTGGCGGCCGCGACGGAACGGAAGATTCCTGTGACCAATACGCCCGGCGTGCTGACGGATTCCACCGCCGACATGGCGTGGGCACTGATGTTCGCCATCGGCCGGCGCGTCGTCGAAGGCGACCAACTCGTGCGCTCACGCAAGTGGGAAGGCTGGGGTCCGATGCAACTACTCGGCCAGGACATCACCGGCGCCACCCTCGGGCTCATCGGCCTGGGTCGCATCGGTAAAGCCATGGTCAAACGAGCCCGCGGCTTCGACATGAAGGTGCTGTATTGGAACCGCACCCGCTTGAGCGAAGCCGAGGAGATCGAACTTGGCGTCACTTATCTCTCGCAAAAGGAGGTGTTGGCCCAGTCCGACTTTGTTTCCGTGCACGTGGCCTTGAACGCCGAAACCACCCACTTGATCGGCGAAGCCGAACTCGCCGCCATGAAACCCACCGCCTACCTGATCAATACCGCCCGCGGCCCGGTGGTGGATGAAAAAGCTCTGGTTAAAGCCCTGCAGCAAGGATCGATCGGTGGTGCCGGCCTCGATGTCTTTGAAAAAGAACCCGAGCTCGAACCCGAACTCTACGATCTCCCCAACGTCGTCATTCCGCCGCATCTCGGCAGCGCCACCATCGGCACGCGCACCAAGATGGGTAATATGGCGGCCGAGAATTGTCTGGCCGCCTGCCGCGGCGAACGTCCCCCCAATATCGTGAACCCCGAAGTGTTGGAGTAATGTCGCAGCGGTCTTTTCTTCAGTGCTTATCTTTCTCTTTCTCCCGCGAACCAGCGGACCGATAAAGAGAAGGAGGAAAGCGAAAGATCTTTTCAGCTGAATCCACCCCTTTTTCAGCGTTTCAGTTACTCAGCTTTCTCCCTGCCCCCACCCTAACTACCCCACATGCCCTCCCTTCTCGCTCTACTGCCCATCGCCGTGGTGGGTGTATTTCTCGTCGGCCTGCGCTGGCCCGCCAGCAAGGCCATGCCACTTTCGTATCTCGCCGCGGTGGCGCTGGCCTTGTTCTACTGGCAGATCCCCGGTGCCCAGGTCGCGGCAGCTTCAGTCCGCGGGTTGATGATTTGCCTCCAATTGCTGTTCATCATTTTCGGCGCGGTGCTGCTGCTGAACACCCTCCGTGAGAGCGGTGGATTGGCCACCATTCGCAATGGTTTCACCGCCATCACCCCGGACCGGCGCGTTCAGGTCATCATCATCGCCTGGCTGTTCGGCGCCTTCATCGAGGGCTCCGCCGGGTTCGGAACTCCCGCGGCGGTCTGCGTGCCTCTCCTGGTCGGGCTCGGGTTTCCGCCCATGGCGGCCGTGGTGGCTGGAATGATGATTCAAAGCACCCCCGTCTCTTTTGGCGCGGTCGGCACCCCGATCCTTGTAGGGGTCAATTCCGGTCTGGGCGGTGCTCCGCAGGTCGAGGCCTTCATCGCCCGCGAAGGCCTCACCCAATCCTCCCTGATCGAGTCGATCGGTGGGACCGTCGCCTTTGTTCATGCCATTCCGGGCACTTTGATCCCCCTGCTGGTGGTGTGCTTCATGACCCGGTTTTTTGGGCCCAATCGTTCGTTTAAGGATGGCTTGAAAATCTGGAAGTTTGCGCTCTTCGCCGCGTTTGCGATGACCATTCCGTATGTGCTGATCGCCCGCACCTTGGGCCCGGAATTCCCCTCCCTGCTCGGTTCACTGATCGGTATGGCCATTGTCATCCCTGCGGCCAAACGGGGGTTTCTTCTACCCGCGAACGAAGCATGGGACTTTGCGCCGCGCGAGGGTTGGCTGGCCGAGTGGCAAAGCGAGAACGACCTTCATATCGAGCAACCCGCCACCCAGCTGTCTTTGTTTCGCGCTTGGCTCCCGTACCTGCTGATCGCCGCCTTGCTCGTCGCCACCCGCCTGCCGGCCCTCGGCATCAAGCCTCTGTTGACCGGGGTAGCGTTTGGCAGCAGCGGACTGTTCGGAACCTCGGTGGGGTTCAGTTTACAACCACTCTACCTGCCGGGCTCGATTTTCATTCTCGTCAGCGTTATCACCGTGATGCTGCACCGCATGCCGCAAGGCGGTGCCGCTCGG
>CAKZMS010000093.1 GCA_937128785.1 uncultured Opitutaceae bacterium
CTGGTAGGGGCTGACCAGTTTCTCAATGGGGCCGACACGGTCTATGGAAGTGGAGTCAATTTCCCGCCAGCCGTCGGGAATGCGCTTGCGCACAAAGGCGGTGCCGCGCAGGTCGCGAATCTCGTTGATCTGCTCGCCCGCTGCCAGTCGGTGGGCGAGGTCGACGATGGCGCGCTCGGCATTGCCATACAGCAGCAGATCGGCGCGGCTATCTAGCAGGATGGAGCGCCGGATCTTGTCACTCCAGTAGTCGTAGTGGGCGATACGCCGCAGGCTGGCCGCGATGCTGCCGATGATGAGCGGCACGTCCCCGACGCCCTGTTCCTTGGCCCAGGCCATGAACTCCTGGGTTACGGGAAGCACGATCTCCTCATACATCGTGGGCGAGAGCAGCTCGGGCGAAGCTTGGGAGTCGAAGATGATGAGCTCGGCGCCCGCATCGATGTAGCCCTTGGAAAACTCCTTAATGATGCGACCGGAGTAGGCCAACACGTCTTCGACCCATTCGGGCTCGTCGAGGCAGGCGAGGAAAAGGTCTTCGGCCCCGACGAGGGAGATCGCCAGGGAGAACGGTCCGGAAATCGCGCCGCGAATCCAGTAGTCGTCTCCGATCTCGCGGCGGATATTCGCCGTCGCGGTAAGGTTGATCGGCATGCGGCCATCCTTCAGGGGATTGGGTAGAGGTGCGTTACTCAGATCGTCGCCGATTTTTATGACGTGGTTGCCCGGCTTGATTCCCGGAATCGACGTATCGTCACCTTCATAAAACGAAACCGCACAGCCGACGGTCTCGGCTTCGAGATTGTAGACATCGACGCCGACCGCGAGGGCGTCGGGCCCGATCTGCTCGTATTCAGCCAGCAGAGCCTTGGTGAGCAGATCGGCGTCGCGCGATATGGCGGAGGGGGTGCTGTTGATGAAGGCGGCCTTGTGCTCGTAGATCGCCGGGAGAAACAGCGGCATCTTGCGGGCATCAGGGTCGCAGCGAAGCACGGATTCGACCTCGGCGCGCGTGGCGGTGGGGTGGGGAGTTGTGGGCATTGTCAGAAAAGGAAATGACTACCCTAACGCATGGGGCGTCATCCGTCTTGGCGCATAGAGCTTGCGGCGATTGGTAAATCGGGCAATATTTCCGAATTCGATGGTGCAACGCGTCTCCAGTCCCATTGCGGTCGAGCTTCCCGAACACGGGGTGCTGTTTGTAGAGAGTTCACACGCGACGGATTTTCGCATGGCTCCGCGACAGGACCCTTACCACAAGTTCGTTTACGTATTGGCCGGGCGAGTGGCTTATCGATTGGGAGATTCGGCAGAGTCGACCGAAGTGCGCCTGGGGTCGGTCGTGGTCGTGCCGGCTCAGCAGGAGCACCAAATTACCGATCTCGAGCCTTCGACCCTGTTGTTGCTCTGCTTCCGGTCCGACCTAGCCAGCGGCGATGCGGACATCGAGAGCCTTTGGGGCACGCTCAGTGGAGACATCGCGGAGCCGCTGAAACTCTCACGACCTTCCCGTCAACGTCTCGAAGGCATGTGGCGACGCGCGATGTTCGAATGGGAACATCGACGCATTGGGAGCGCAACGACTGCCCGGGCACTGACCGCTCAGACCATCGTGTTGTTGTCCCGATTACCCGTGGAAAGCGGCGGGGCCTCCGCCCGTGATCGGGTCGAAGCGGTGCGGAACGAGGTAAGCGAAACCTTTTACGATGATTGGGACTTGGATCGGGCCGCCGCCCGCGCGGGGCTTTCCCGCCGTCGGTTCACGGACCTGTTTCGCGAAGCCAATGGCGAAACCTTTGGCGGGTTTCTGGGTGAACTGCGGCTTCAGCACGCCGCCCGACTCCTCAAGGCCGGTGATCATTCGGTCACCGGAGTGATGTTTGCTTGCGGCTACAACGATGTCTCGCATTTCTACCGCGTCTTCCGAAAGCGCCATGGCAAACCTCCCCGTGCCTGGTCGGAGGATTGAACCCGTTGCCTGCCCCATGATTGAAGACCTCCTCACCCTGGCAGATCACGAACCGCCCATGGGCGATCTGAGTGTGGGCGCGCGTTTGGATACGGGACGCTCTGTTTGGAAGTCGCGCGGGCGGGGGCAATCAGATGCGCCGGGAAAGCGCATCGTGCATCAACGGGTGGTGCGACTGCACGGTCCGGCCCGGCTCGTTCGGCTGGGCATTCGTCCGGCGCTCGGTTTTCACAAGTGCGCGAGCTCGATGGATCGCGATTGGGTGGTAGAATTTTCCGTGCGTGCCCGGGTCGCCGGGCGGTGGCGGGTATTGCGGGAGGAATGTGATCTCCCGCGTCGTCACTCGGAGCGGCTTAAGTGGTTTGATCTGGCCGGGGTGAAAGCCGATGCGGTGGTGATCGAAATCACGCGCAGCGGCTTGGACGGCTGGTGGACATCGTGGAATCTAGCGACCGGTGGATTGGTGCTGGAGGGGGAGCGTCTGCAGCCGTTGGCCGGGCGTTTTGAACGACGCCTGCAGCAGTCGAAGATCGATGTGGCGCGACTTCCCCGCGGGGTCAGCGCCCATCATCAGGATGGCACGGTGCACTACCGGATGTCGGACTACGAAGTGGGTTTTCGTCTCGATCGACCGGGGTTTTCTTATCTGAGCCTGGCGACGGAGAGCGAGGCGGCGCGTGAGCAGAATCTGTTGCTGACCAACCCGGTCAAATGCGACCAAGGCGTGCAACTTCACCTGGTGGGTGAAGCGCCCCACATGGCGCCGTCGGTGCGGTATCGCATGGAGGGATCAGTGCGGGTGCGCGGAAACGAAGTGGCTTACAAACTTGAGTCAGGCGGTCAGCGCTACGAGCTCACTTGGCGGGTGGAGCCTACCGGTCTTACCCTGAGAGCTGTGCGCGAGTCGGCCAAGGCCGCCGTTGCTTGGCACAGCTCGGCCTGGACCATCGGGTGGGATAATGCGGTGTCACCCACTCATGCGGTAGGAGAACTCAAACGCACCGGTCAGTCAGGCGGCCTGGAACTGCCGGCTTGGATTAATGCGCCCGGATTTGGCACCTGGTTGCTGGAGTCAAAGGATGAAGCCGCCGGTCTCCGCTCGGAGAGCCTGCGCCAGTGCGATCTTCATCAAATCGAGTTTAAGGTGGGCGAGGTCGCCGATGCCTCCGGACTCCATCGATTGCCGGCTGGCGGGCACCGCGCCACGTTTACCTTAAAACCGCTGCGTCCGCCCGCTTCCTTGCGACGCAATACGCCAACGGTGATCAAGCAGGCGTGGGAGCGCACCTACTTTGTGGCTCCGACATTCCGGTCCGATATAGCCACCCTCGCGAACAGCGGGGCGTCCATGACCTGTCCCATCTGCATGGATTCCTGGTCGGCGGTGTTGCCGGACTTGGGGCTGGAGCAGGCGGTCCCGGGCACGCCCTCGGGCGCCGATCTCCTGCGGGTGTCCATTGAGCGGTGGCTGTTGGGGGGACCGGGTTACGCTGCGGGTCGGCTCTCCCATGGCGGCGTGGTGCACGATGCCGACGACGAATACCTCATGACGGGTGCCGCGATTCTGCGGGCGATCGGTGACTACCTGAGCAACGATGCCTCCCCGCAGTGGTTTCGGAAACATCGCTGCCTCATCACCGCCAAAATCAACGCGGCGCGCCAACGCGATCTGGATGACGACGGTCTGATTGAGAGTCCCCACCGGACGGGCACAAGCGGCAGCGGCCAATGGAGCACGTGTTGGCTGGATGTGCTGTCGTTCGGGTGGAAGTGTGCCTGGAGCAACGCGATCCTGTATGGTGCCCTGCGCGAGTTGGCAGCGGGGTATGCGCGGTTCGGAGCCCAAACCGAGGCCGCTGATCTCATATCGTGGGGCGCCAAACTTCGCGCGTCCTACCGGCCCACGTTTTGGAGTGAGGAGTCAGGTTGGCTGGCGGGTTGGCGCTGTGCCGATGATCGACTGCATGACTACGCGTTCCTGCCCGTGAACGGCACGGCGGTGCGAGAAGGGTTGTTGGATCCCGACGAAGCGCGCGCCGTCATGGAACGGTTGCTCGCAGAAGGTCGTCGCGTGAAACTGCCGGATCCGGCACTCGGTTTGCCCATGAATTTGTGGCCCATCCCCGATGAAGACCGGGCAGATATCCTGCAGGGGTATCCATTTGGCTATTACCAGAATGGTGGCCGCACTCATTCCCAGACCCGCCACTTTGTCATGGCGTTGTATACGGTGGGTCTGCGGGCGGAAGCTGATGCCATGCTGGAACGGTTGTGTGTCGGCTTCGCCGAGGCATCGACGTTTGGCGGCAATCGCACCGGGTTGGATTGGCGGGCTTGGGACGATACCCCCTGTGGCTACGAAGGCCTGTTGACCGACCAATTCGGCCTGCTCGAAGCGATTCACTGGCGTTGGGGTAAACGCAAGCCTTAGCTTAA
>CAKZMS010000094.1 GCA_937128785.1 uncultured Opitutaceae bacterium
GTTCTTCCTGACGAACACCTTCTCGTTCTAAGGAATCCGAACTTCAAAACTCTCAGAGCCCGCTCGTTTCGAGCGGGCTCTTTTTTTGTCTCAAAATAGGAAGACACTTGGACCCGCTAAAACCGTCTTCTAACTCTTCTTCCGTGTTCCGCATCGTAACAGGATTCTTCGTCAGCATGGCAGCTGCAGCACCGCTGCCGGCCGCCGCAGATGAGCCGATCCTGCCGTCACGCGGTGAGCAACTGGCGGCAACCTACTGTCTTGCCTGCCATACCGTGCCGGAGCCCACCGCCCTGCCCCGCGAGAGCTGGGAGTTTTGCCTGACTTACATGGGCATGTTTCTGGGATTCCACGATCAAACCCAACTCGATTCCTTTTCCGCGGAGGAACAAGCGATCCTCGAAGCCCGGCGCGACTTCATTGCCACGGCCGAGCTGCTCCCTGCCTCTCCCGTGATCTCGGACGAGGACTGGGCATTGCTCCGCCGCTACTACCTCGAAGCAGCCCCGGTCGAAGCAATCCCACAGATCCCTCACCCCGCGCCCGTGGAAAGCCGCAGTGCCTTCCGGTTGATGCCCACGCAATATCGCCGGGGTCAGGCGCTCACTTCCCTGGTCCATATCGACGAGGAACGCCGCCAGATCATTCTGCACGATGGACTGGCCGAAGAGCTCACCATCATGGATCGGACCGGTGACATCATTGCCACCCACCCCTCGCCGGGCGTGGTGCTCGTCGATGCGAAATTTGCGGGCAACGACGTCTATCTGTTGAGCATTGGCGACCTGTTTGCCTCCCGCATCGGAGAGGGGTTTGGCGAACTCCAGCGGGCGCGGATGATCGGCGGTCAAATCTATGGGCTGCAGGTCCTCCTCAAAGACTTACATCGATCCACCTCACTCGACTTGGCTGACATCGACGGAGATGGCTTCCAGGACGCCTTGATCGGCAACTTCGGCGACTACACCGGAAACCTGTCGCTATTCCGGGGAACCCCCGGGAACCGGTCTTTCCAGCCGCAGCCTGTGATATTGTCGGCCGCTCCCGGCATCGTGGCGGCGGAGGCTTTCGACTTTAACGCTGATGGCCGTCAGGACGTCGTGGTGTTGGCCAGTCACGCCCGCGAGGAACTGAGTCTGTTGATCCAGAACCCCGACGGCTCATTCACCCCGCAATCGATCGTCACCCAGCCTTCCTCCTTCGGCTACACCGGCATGCTGCTGCGGGATTTTAATGATGATGGGCACATGGACATCGTGACACTCAACGGCGACAACGGCGACTCCGATCCCTACAATACCCTCAAAGCGCATCACGGAATCCGGATCTATTTGAACCGAGGCGGCCTCAAGTTTGAGGAAAGCTACTTCTATCCCATGCACGGCGTCTTCGGCGCTGAAATCGAGGACTTCGATCGGGATGGAGACCTCGATATCGCGGCCATCGCGTTCCACCCGGACTTCGGCCAGTCGCCGCCTGAAAATTTTGTGCTGCTTCGCCAGGCAACCTCCCTGCAATTCGAACCGATCACCCATCCCGCCACCTACCCCGGTCGCTGGATCACGATCGACAGCGGTGACTTGGACGGCGACGGCGATCCCGACCTCATATTGGGGGCCGGGTATTCCCCGGTCGGTTTGCGTTTCAAGTATCCCGACCTGCTTGAATCGATGATGAATGACGGCCCGGCTCTCCTGGTTTTAAAAAACCAACTCGCATCTTCATCCGACTGATTTCAACTGGATCCATGGTCGCCTCGACACTCCGCTTTCCCTCATCCGTTCGATGAAGATCTATTTCATGGGCATATGCGGCACGGCGATGGGGAATGCCGCATTGTTGGCGCGATCAGCCGGCCATACGGTCTGCGGCGCCGACTCCGGCATCTACCCCCCCATGAGCGACGTGCTGGCCGGCGCCGGCATTGAAATTTTGGCAGGCTACGACCCGGATCGCCTGGCCCCACTCCAGCCGGATCTGGTCGTGATCGGCACTGCGCTGCGTCGCGGCAACGTCGAGATCGACTGGCTGCTCGCATCACGGCCA
>CAKZMS010000095.1 GCA_937128785.1 uncultured Opitutaceae bacterium
AGTGTGCATGACTGCCTCAACCGGGGGTATTTTCAATATGCCCGCGAAATTCGGGGAGCGGATTCCGTGCGGTGCGCGACTTACTGCGGCGAGTTTTCCGGGGGATGGGGCTACAGCCGCAACTGGTTGGAGCCCTCCGTCGATATGTTTATTTCCCGCACGCCCACGGCGCGAGACTATGCCGTAAAATGCGGTATGCCTGCGGAAAAAACCCGGGTGCGAGGTCATCTCATGCGTCCCGAAGCGATGATTGATCGATTCGATGACGCCGCCCGGTCGCGTTATCGTCGCGTGGAACTGGGGCTCAAAGCGGGACGATTCACGGTCTTCCTCGCGACGGGGGGGAATGGAGCCAATAACCACTTTGCCCTCCTGCCAGCGTTGGTACGGCATGCCGACAAAGTTCAGGTCATCGCGATCTGCGGTCGCAATAATGAAACCTACAACGAATTGATTCACTGGCGGGCCCATCACCCCGAGTTACCGCTCTTCGTCGACGGATATACGGATGAGATGCATCTGCTGGTGCAGGCCAGCGATGTGATTGTCACGCGAGGCGGGACCACGACTTGTGCGAAAGCGCTCCATTTTGGCTGCCCCATTGTGTTCAACAGTTTCGGTGGAATCATGCCGCAGGAAAAACTGACCTGGAAGTTTTTCCGCAATGGCGCGCGGTCCCGCAAGGTCGAGAGCGAGGCTGATTTTACCGCGCTGATCGATGAGTGGATGAATGATCGCTCCTACTATCGGAAGTATCGGGAAGACTTCGTCGGGATGCAGTATCCCGACGACCAAACAGCCTTGATCGAAGACTTGATCGAGCTGGCTCAGGAGGTGACCGAGGTGTCAATCACCCGACAACCGTTTCCGCCGCGGGATCGCCGGGGCTGACCCGGTCAAAATTGCAGTAAGCGCTTGGCCACGGACGACTTGGCGGCCAGTTTCGGCACCGTGCGTTCCAAACCGATCCGCATAGCCTATTTGTTTACTACTTTTCCGCAGCCGACGGAGACGTTTTTGCAACGTGAGGTAAAGGCCATGAAGGGGCAGGGTTTTGAGTTGGAACTCTACTCGTTGTTTGGTGGTGGAGGGGATTTTGACGGTCAGCCGGTCACCAAGTTCTCCATGTGGCGGCTGTTGGAGTTGGTTTGGATAATTCCCTGGGTGGCGGTGTCCCGCTGGGATGTCTTCGGCATAGTGTGGCATGGTCTCTGGCACCGACGCGCACCGGGATGGCTTAACTTTTGGGAGAACATGTTGGGGGCGGGATTCGCTGGCGTGTTTTACCCGCACTTCAAGCAAAGCCGGCCGGATTGGGTGCACGCCGCCTGGTCGGGTGCTCCGGCCACGGGGGCTTGGATCTTAAACCGACTGCTCGGTATGCCGTACAGTGCCGCGGCGCACGCCTACGACATATATGAGCATGGGGGAGACTGGTGGTTGCTCGAAAAGCTTGCTGAAGCCCGCTTCATTCATACGAGCACCGAAATGGGGATGAAATCGTTGATCGAGAAGGGGGTGGAGCCGTCCAAGATTCATGTCATCCGGCGTGGGATGGAAAATTTTCCGGAATGCCGGCCGCTGCGCCAAGATCGGCGTAAGCTTCGCTTGGTCTGCATCGCACGTTTGGTGCAGAAAAAAGGGCTGGATCATCAACTCCGCATTTACCGAGCATTGCGGGATCAATCAGTGGAGTTTGAAGCCCGAATTATTGGTGAGGGGCCCGAACGGCCTCGCTTGGAGAGCATGATTGAGGAGTTGGGTTTGGGTAAGCATGTCACGCTCAGCGGCCACTTGGATCAGTCTGCCGTGTGGGCTCAGTTGAACGAGGCTGATGCGCTCCTGCACACCGGGGTGGTGGCACCCAGTGGGGACCGGGATGGTTTACCGAACGTCATTCCCGAGGCGATGATCGCGGGGGTGTTGGTACTGACCTCTCCCCACGCCGCTACCACGGAGGCGATTACTGATGGAGAAACCGGATGGGTTTACCCGGTCGACGAGCCCGCGACTTGGGCGGGCCGTGTGGCGTCGTTAACCAACGATGATGATGAGTTTGATCGCGTGCGTCTGTCCGCCCGAGCTTGGGTTGAGGATAACTACGACGGGTCCCGTAACGCGGAGAAACTGGCGAGTCTCTTCCGAAAGGCGATCGCACCATGATCTACTTTGATGTCACCAAATCGGGTAAATCCCGCCACGCCTCGGGACTCATGCGAGTGAATCGGAGATTGGCGGAGGAGTTGGGCGAGAGCATCATGCCGGTGGTGTGGGGGCAATGGGATCCTCGTGAGGTCTCTCCTCAGGATTGGTATCTGACCACCGAAGTGTTCGATCTGGACAAGCGGAGTGGGTTCGACCGTTTTTTGACGGAGCGACCTTGCCGTTTGGCGGCGTTGTTTCCCGATGCCATTCCGTTGCAACATCCGGACATCACTTGGCCGCACTCCGTCGCCCGCCATCCCCATTATATGAATGCGCTGGCTCGGTTTGAGCACGTGTTTGCGATTTCAGCGGCCGTGAAGCGTGATTTGGAAGGATTCTGGCGTTGGCAGGGAAATACGACTGACACCGGTGTATCGGTATTGCCGCTGGGGGCGGATTTTGACGGCTCGCCGCGTCGGCCACGGCGAGAAGTTCCTCCCCAGGCCTCCCTGCTGAGTGTGGGTATCGTGGAGCCGCGTAAGAATCAGGAGTTCTTGTTGGATGTCGCCGAAGCGCTCTGGGCGGAGGGCGTTGATTTTGAACTGAATATCGTAGGGCGAGTGAATCCCCATTTTGGTCGTCCGATTGCCGATCGCATCAAGCGTCTGGCCCGGACCCATTCGCGGCTGCATTTCCATGAGGCGGCCTCGGATGAGACGTTTGCCGCTCTGTTGGAGAATACTCGAGCGGTCGTCTTTCCCACCATTGCCGAAGGGTGTGGACTGCCCGTGCTCGAATCCCTTTGGCGGGGCCTCCCGTGTGTCTGCTCCGATCTTCCAGTATTGCGCGAGAACACTGACCAAGGAGGTTGCTTGACCCTGGGGGTGAATGATCTTCCGGCGTGGGTCGGAGGGGTGAAAACTCTGCTCAGCGACGACCAAGCTTGGAGTAACTTAGCGGCGGCTGCGGCCGAGCGTCCGTTACCTACTTGGCGCGAAAGCGCTGTCGAAGTCAGACGGCGACTTTTGCGCGGAGAGTGAATCCAGTCGACCGAGGCCGATCAGAGTTTCTTCGAAGCATACGCCATGGCTTCACCGATCTGATCGATTTGGTCATCCGTATGAAGAGCGGAGATCGCTGTGCGGATCAGATCTTTTCCGGGGGGCACCGCCGG